>JAAEOZ010000418.1 GCA_024222685.1 Gammaproteobacteria bacterium
CTTTAAATGTCACGCCAGGTCCACGTTTGATGGTCGATAACCCGACAATATTTTGGTCGGTGATCATTTCGATGTATATCGGCAACGTGGTGCTGTTAATCCTCAACCTGCCATTGATTCCGTATATTGCCAAACTGCTGATGGTGCCGCGAAATTATCTCATCCCATTCATTTTGTTCTTCACTATGATGGGGAGTTACATTGGTCAAAATAATTCAACTGAGCTTTTAATGCTCACGGGCATGGGCATAATAGCGACTATCATGCGCTTCGCCGGATTCCCCCTGGCACCCATGTTGATAGGATTTATCCTGGGACAAATGCTGGAGGATAATTTCGCACGCGCGATGAATTTATCAGACGGCATAAGTTTCATGTGGGAACGCCCGATGACAACCATCTTGCTGATAATCGCCGTTTTGTTGATATTCCTGCCTTCAATGCGAGAGAAAATTGCCGCAAAGCGAGGTAGTAAGGTCGCTGATGGTGACTAACTGCTGATTAGAGGCTTTAAGTAATTCCTGGAATTGGCACATAACACCGTGCTTTGCGCGCGAGCCGCAGAGTCCGCAAGAGAACCTGGTTATGCTGAGTGATCAGGTAAACCAAGCAGCCTCTCACTACGCCATACTCTAATAACTTTTATTGACTTACTTTCACGAAGACAAACCACGCGGAATGGTGAATGAATTAGTTCTCGAATTTGCTCATCGCTAAATTCAGGTACCATGCGACCAATATCAGGATGACTAGAAAGCGTTTCAATGTGCTCTACGATTGCTATGATGAAATCATGCTTCACAGAAAGCGCAGATTTCCTGGTAAAGTTTTCAATTTCAATCCACTTTTTCAAGCGCTTGTAGTTTCTTCGACACCCCAGCTTAGGTGATATAACATTTTGAACTCATGAGCTGGATAACGATCCTGATCCAACAGATTAGTGATCAGCACTACGACTTCGATATCTTGTTCGGTTCCATCGTAATGATTGCCTCTGTCACACCGCCTTGTTCAAAGGCTTTGAATTGTTTGCCACGATTGATTTTGGCGCATGTAAAAATGGTTGTTAGCCTTGTCATATAAGGCGTAGAGCCAGAAAGCGTTAGGATTTTTCATTCAACAAGAACTCTGTACTTGCCATTTCCTGGCCATTTACAATTACAATAATCTTGTGATTGCCCGCGTAATACTTCCGTGTTGATATTTTCTTGAATGAATGAGATTTAGTAACTGCTTTGCTTTTGCTATCAATGTCTGACTCTGAAATCATAAATACCTTTCGTGACAGGCTGCCATTTTTCTTAACAAATTCCATTAGGTATTCAACTCTGAGTTTTCCCAGTTTGTTGCTCTTAGTTTCTATTATGAATGAGAAATCCAGATTTTCACCCATCTCGACAGACCGTTGAGATTTAAGCTTCCCTATTTTTATATGATTTGGCTTTGTAAAACCAAATAGCTCCATTATTTCAGTATTTCCCTGCTTAAGTAATGTGCGGCAAGCATGTTTGACAACCCAATCTGTTTGCTGATTATCACCCAACCAGTTATTGGCTACCTCTATCACAACCTGTGGATTATCCTTCGATATATCATTGAGGTTATTGGCCACACTTCTACTTACATATTCGCTTCCATCATTTTTTAGTTTTTCTAATATTTGCATGATTGGACCTGGGTCTTTCTTAAATTCAGGAAGAGCCATTGCCCAGGGTAATCGGGGGCGGCAGCCTTCGGAAGAAAGACGACGAACATGATGATTCTCTGATTCTGCCCACAACTCCATTTGCGCCATCATTTGGTGACTATATTTTTTAATAAATGGCCTAACTGCAAATTCTGAGCTTGAGTATTGAGTGAGATGCTCCATTGCTTCAACTGATATATCAAACTCATCAAGCCCATAGATTTCAACGAAACCTGGAAAGAACATATACTGGAAACCACTATATCTTGATGCAATTTTCATCAGTATTTTAACAGTTTCAGAGTATTCTATTGGCAGAAAAATATTTAAAGACTCTGAAATATGCATCATTCGTCCTTTAAGTTCTTTACTCTCCCACTGTTCATCGATTACACAGGCAACAAAACCTCCTTCGTCAAAATCACTGTATAGATCTTTCACTTGCTCTGACAAGGATTCTACAAGTTCTGTGCTATACAAATTTTTTAATGGTTCTGGCATGGTTTGTTTGTAATCCTAACGAGGCTGTAGAGCAAGTACGGGGGTCACAGTACGGGATATGGTGCGGCGTGTTGGCCAAATCCTATGCGACTATCTTGGTCCAGGATCCATCCTCTTCCTCAATCCACCAATAGATGGGCGATTCCATGTCACCCGTCCAGGCGTAAAGGATGACTACCGGCGCATCTCCGATGTAGAGTGCATGGGGAACATTGGACGGCGTTACAGAATAATCGCCAGGACCCACCCGTCGCGGCTTCGCATCAACACCGTTTTGCACATGCATGACTCCTGAGTGCACATAGTAGATCTCCAGACCGGCATGATTGTGCATTGGGTATTCAAAATTCGGTGCCAGAAAGAATATCCCTGAACCCAATTTCTGATTAGACAGCCGCCCCTTAGGCCCTACAATTTGCTTTTCCACCATATAGTCCGCTTGAGTCGCATTGATACCCTCCCCTTCATAGACCTGATGAAAGCCACCTTCGCCTGCCAGGTCGATGATGGTTTCGATTAACTCCTGCGGTCCCTTCGCTGCAGCCAGGGCGCCCTCCAACAACGGCATCAGCGGGTGATCAAGTACGCCCGTCAAATTGTCGCCCGGAGTTTCATCAACTCTCCTCAGGGCGTCAACAAAGGGTGCGAGCGCGCCATCAGACCTTCCCAAATCTTCTAGTATTTTCAGATAGCTTTTGACGAATTGAAGCGCCCGCGTTTGGCTAGTCATGTTTATCCTAGTTTGTTCTATGTATAGTGCCGCATTTTACGACTTTCCACGAATGACCGTTACGGGCCGATAGTACTCGTTCCCGACTGCAAAATGAATGACAGCTATCTGGAAACTGCCCACCTTATCCACTATGGCAAAAACGGTTTTGTGTCGAATAGGGATCTTCTCTACCCGTAACAATTCTGAAGCAATAATGGAACTCACTCACTTTTGCCCAGTGCTGCAATTCCTACTCCTTTTGCATGTTTCGGTAAGCTGTCTTCGAAAGCTTCCCAGCCAGCTTTAGACTCGACGAAGACATGGTGTTCCGCCTCTTTTACATGACCTGGATGCATGCCTCCATCTAGAGTCGCAGGATAGTAAAACATCACCTCTGGGAATTTGTCGTCGAAGTAAAAAAGAGAGCAGCCACAGCTACGGCAAAATTGCCGACGAACACCTGAAGGTATCGTACACGTTGTTAGATTTTCCTCTCCCTTATCGATTTTCATTTGGTTTAGATCAATTGTGGCACCCGTCACGACGAGGCTCGCAAGGCCGTGTCGGCACTGGGAGCAATGGCAATGCACGACACAATTTGCAGGGCCCTTAACCGTGTATCGAACACTCCCGCAGATGCATCCACCAGTAATAGGAAAAGCTGTCATATCGATAGAACCAAGCTAGATTGAACAGTGAATATTATCATAGTTCAAACTTAGGAAGTTCCCGTCAGGATAAATCATAAATGACCGCAGTGTGCCGTTTCTCGACTATTTTCTCAGGATTTGAAATGACTGCTTACCGGAAACCAGTCCGTGGATAGAGGGAAATAGGTTCCCGGATTCAGCTCGAAGCAGTAATTTTCGCTTAACCGATGTAGCACTAAGTATCTGTTAAACTGTGCTGATGTTATCGATCGAGTCTAGCTGCAGACTATACGAAGATTATTTTAGGTGGGCCAGAACGAGCTTTCATGGAAGCCGAATCCCAGTTGTGAGTTAATGGGGTCAGGCCCAAGCAAGCTGTTGTTTTTGCACAAAATGGGTGACCCCTTTCCTACTTAACCCTTTAATGCTCCCCTTTTTACTAACGATGCTCTAACCCGTCATACTCTAGACACCAGTGTCATAACACCCTCACCACTGCGTCGAATACAAATACTTAAAAATCAGTGTTTTTAAAATCGGAAACAAATCCTCCTGCTTTTGTAAACCAACCGCGTCACCGGGATTACTTTCTCCGTCCTGGGTATAAAACTCTGCTACGAATCGGTGTTGTTTGCCTTCTACCACAGTCGATCCATACCCAATACCCAGTGTTATCGCATCGAATGCTGCCAGTCGAGTATCGGCACTGGCAAAATCAGGAATCCCTTCGCTTACCGGCAGGCTATGCCGGAAGAAATCTGCTTCTGTCTGTTTGTAGAAACGAATATGCGGCTGAATATAGGCCCCACCAGCCAGTCGATGTAAGTAGCGAAGGTCAAAGGTTGACGCTGTAATATTCCAGTCATCTCTACTGTAGCGCAAAGACAGGTCAACAATAGCACTGGTTAAATCCCGTTTATAGGCGAAATACAGCGTATCCATATCGCGAGAATCTGGCCTGTTTTCAAAACGGTATTCAATTGTAGAACCCAGGCTGGAGGCATTTTCATCGTCTACAATGCTGAGCAATTTGTAGGGGTCGTTGAGATAGCCTGAAAAATGTGAATGAGTCAGGCGTAGCTGAAGCAATGACTGTCTATCTATGACCTGGGTAACACCGATACTGCCTTCTGCGGCACTACGTGTTACAGAGCCTTTGTCTCGATTTTGAAAGCTATCTTGCGGGGTCATTAAAGCCAGTGGTGTCGGTATACTACCAACCGGATGAACGCGATTGTATTCGCCACTATAACCGAGAAATAAACTGGTATTGTGACGATCGAAATCGATCTGATAACTATTCGTAAAACCAAATGATAGATAATCAAATTCCATCGATACATGACCATCGTAATTGATTACCAAATCCTGTGAATACTGATCGCTGTAACCTGCTTCTACTGCCAGTCTGGTATCCATGTGGGTATCGTCTGCCGGCAACTCGCCCTCTTTGACATGATAACTGTCAGAGCCTGAAGACTGGGTGAAGGTCTGAGCGACATTACTCGTTGTGGCACCGTTTGGTGTCGCGCCGGTTAAAGTATCCAGCTGCAGTCCCAGGGTAAACTGGTCTCCCCCATCCAGCGGACGACTGGCGTCGATGAGTAGTTCGATTCCGGTATTACGATCCTGCTCGATATAATTCATTAACCCGATGTCAATATCCCAGGGCTTCGCAACTGCTGAACCACCACCCAGTAAAGCACAGGTAGCACAGGAAAGAGTCTGACTAATGCGTTTAATCTTTATTTACCCTCAGTTACAACCGCAACCACCACCGGCAAACCCCCTGCCGCCGCTGGTACCTTCCTTGCTGTAATAAAAATGATCGTCGGTTGTCAATTGCAGATCCCTGCTCTGAAATTGCATGTCTGGCTGTGCGAGGATACCCCTTTCCCAGGATTCAACACCCGTAGATTCGCAGCCACCCACAATAAACACACATAGGGAGATAAGTATTATTCTAAAAACAAATAGTGGCTTCATTCTTGTTTTGGCATCAGGTGTATTCCTTCAGCCAGCAACGATACACTGGCATCTACGCCAACTGCAAGATTATTTCTTCGCGCACTATGACTACTGATAGTAAAACTCAGAAAATTCGACTCTTCACCTCTCAGATCAAGACTAACCATCGAAGTTTCACCCAGTTCTAAAAGTTTGCTGACAACACCCTGAACAGGATTTTCTCTTTCGCCAAGCGAAGGTCGACCGCGCCTGTGCATGATCAGATGTGCCGGGTGAATCACCCAGTCAACCTCACAGCCCACCTCATAGCTCTGGTTCAACTCAAGTTCCAGTGTTACACCCTGCCAGCTGATTAAGGTTTTGTTTAGTGATTGATCATGCGATTCAACTGTTGCCGAGAAGATATTACTATGCCCCATTAAACGTGCTACCAATGCACTCTGAGGTCGACGCAACACATCACCCGGTTTACCATTTTGTAATGTCCTGCCCTTATGTAATACATATAATCGATCAGCCAGCATAGCTGCTTCATCGAGGTCATGGGTAACTAAAAGAATCGGTATCTGTATCTCTCTACGCAACATCCCCAACTCCTGTTGCAGCTTCTGTCTCGTTACCTGGTCGACTGCCGAAAACGGTTCGTCGAGAAGCAATATTTCAGGCTCCCGTGCCAGAGCACGCGCCAATGCAACACGCTGGCGCTGCCCGCCCGATAAACTATCGGGGTATCGTTTTTCAAGACCTTTTAAATTCACCCGCTCGAGTAATTCAAATGCCCTGCCGACACGCGATCTGGAATTCAAATGACCTAATGCGGTGGCAACGTTCTGCTCAGCAGTTAAATGAGGAAACAGGGCGTAATCCTGAAACACAAATCCAATATGCCTTTGCTGGATAGGCAACTGAATATTCCTTTCCATGTCCAGCCAGACTTCATGCCCACAATGAATAAAGCCTTTGTCCGGCTGACGCAAGCCAGCAATTGTTCGCAAAATAGTGGATTTACCGCTACCGGAAGGGCCTACCAGTGCCAGTAATTCACCAGCTCGACATTCTATTTCCACATCCAGTGGTATAGGATTCTGCTGACACAGCCTGACTCTGACACCCTTAGCCTGCATGAGGTCTGCGCCGATAGGATAATCGATAAACCAGCCCAATTGATACCAGTGAGAATACCAGTAAAAAGGCCGACATAGTGCCTGCTGCCTGATGATCGAAAGCCTGCACACGGTCATAAATCGATATAGCGATGGTTTTGGTTTCAGCCTCGATGTTGCCGCCAACCATTAACACCACACCGAATTCTCCAAGTGTGTGTGCAAATGTCAGCGCCAACGCAGACACCGCGCCGGGCCAGGCTAGCGGAAACTCAATTCGCCAAAGAGATTGCCATCGCGATAAGCCACAACACCAGGCTGCTTCTCGAATATTCACCGGAATGGCTTCAAAAGCTCGCTGCATCGGTTGAATCGCAAATGGCAAATTAAAAATCACCGATGCCAGCAGCAACCCGTCGAATGTAAATACCAGATGACGGCCTGTCAAAGCGTGATAGAACTGCCCCAGAGCGGAATTCGAACCCATGCTCAACAATAGATAAAAACCAAGCACCGTCGGCGGCAATACCAGAGGCAGGGCGATCAAGGCTTCGACCAATGCTTTGCCCGGAAATTTTTGCCAGGCCAGCAGACGACCGAACCATATTGCTAGCGGAAATAAGATTACACAGGTCCAGAAAGCCAGCTTCAATGACAGATAAAGTGCGGTGTCGTCCATGGGTTAATTATCGCTACTTTTCAGTTGAGATGGAATTTGATAACCATAAGTTTCAAATATTATTTGCGCCGGCTTACTCACAATGAATTCATAGAACTGCCTGGCCCGAGCACTCGCATTTTTTATCAATACCATACGTTGACGAATCGGCTGATGATTGCCCGAGTCAATTTTCCGGGCTTCCCCAGCGGCATTGACGGCAGACGAAAAAGTCAGGGAATAAGGCACCAACCCACCCTGGCTCGATCCACTTAAGGCAAACTGCAATGCCTGCGAAGCATTTTCACCGCGAACTAAATACGGCTGCATTTGCTCCCACAGATCCAGTGCGATCAGCGTTTCACGGGCAGCGCGACCATATGGTGCATGATCCGGATTAGCGATTGCGAAATGTCGGAGCTCTCCGCTTTCGATTGCCTGATTGATAAAAGACAAATTCTCAGTCAGGTCAAAATTACTATTTGCAGGCCTGACGACCGCAAGCTGGCCAAAGGCATAAATTTCACCGCTATCCTCGGTCAGACCTTCCAGGCTTAATGCTTCGACATAAGACTCATCAGCAGACATAAACATTTCAAATGGTGCTCCCTGACTTATCTGTCGCCTGAAGTTGCCCGATGAACCATAAGTCATGCGAGGCACGAAGCCTGATTTGCGTTGAAATGCTTCAATCAGTACAGGCATAACAAATTGCAGACTTGAAGCCGCCGCGATCTGAGGCAACTCACCAGCCTGAACCGATAGCAATACTCCGGCGACCCATAAATATAATACTCGTAACATGTCCTCACTTTACACGCTGGCAATTAAAAATAAACCGCATTGTTCAAACCTGATGATGCCAATATAATCGACACAATCAACATAACTCTTTCAGGAGTGAAACATGGCCGGTGGCTGGGCTCGAGACGGGGCGGTACAGGACCAGATAGATGCCAGCGTCGAAGACGCCGTTGAGCTCGCTCGCAGTAAATTACCCAAAGGCGAAAGTCTGACACATTGCGAGGAATGTGGAGTTGATATCCCTCAAGCAAGAAGAAAAGCCGTGCCCGGGGTAAGACTTTGTATTGCCTGCCAGTCCGAACTTGACGAACATAATGCCGGGCTAAACAGTTTTAATCGACGAGGCAGTAAGGATAGCCAACTACGGTAATCAATCTATCGCCAGGCCTTATGACTTGCTCAGTACCCTACAGATTCTGATTTTTCGCCACCAGAGCATCGATCGCCAATACATATCCCTGCACACCCAAACCCACGATAATGCCTGCTGCGGCAGGTGAAATGTAAGACTGATGTCTAAAAGGTTCACGCGCATGAACATTTGAAATATGAACTTCAATAACCGGCACTTCAGCGCCTTTAATCGCATCGTGAAGTGCTATTGAGGTATGCGTATATGCGCCGGCATTGAAGACTATACCCAGCAGATCACCTGATTTAACTTCGCTTCCAGCCTCATGAATTGCGTCAATCAGCTCTCCTTCGTGATTGCTTTGCATACATTTTATTTCCACACCATGTCGCTTCCCGGCTTTTCGACACAATACTTCGACATCTGCCAGGCTATGATGTCCATATTGGCCCGGTTCTCGTTGACCGAGCAGATTCAGACTTGGACCATTTAAAATCAGAATAGCTGCCATTTTATTACTCTGTAAATTAACTATAGTCGCACAGATAGTACCGTTGGTAATGGAAAATACAACACCGACAGTAACTTCAACCTCAGATCCTGGCCTCACCTTTGAAGCCGCGGCCTGTACGCTAACAACCCTGATGACAAAGGATCTCTTACAGGAGCTCCTGACAGCATTTGATCACGACGCCAATACGAGGTAATAAATTACCCCAGTTGCTTTTTGCAGGGTTTCGCGTAATCATGCCGGACAAATAATATAAAGGAGGAACACGATGAAAATCATTAAAATTATTTCAGCGTTTTTACTATTCTGCGCAATGGGTACTCAGGCTCATGCTCAATCAGCTCTACAGGATATACTGAATAACGGCGTGTTAAAAGTAGGTACAACCGGTGACTGGAACCCAATGACCATGAAGGATCCAGCAACCAATAGCTATACCGGATACGACATCGATGTCATGACGGAGCTGGCTAAGGATTTAGGTGTCGAAGTAGAGTTTGTCCCTACCGACTGGAAAACACTGTTAAACGGAGTTGTCTCCGGCGCCTACCATTTGACGGGTTCAGCCTCTATATCTCCATCCCGGGCTAAAGCCGCTGGATATTCTTCGAGTTATTTCTCTCTGGCAACTGTGCCCCTGATTCTATCCAGAAATA
>JAAEOZ010000419.1 GCA_024222685.1 Gammaproteobacteria bacterium
CAGATCTATCAGGTCAGTCAGATTAAATCCCTGCAGTAATTCGACGATACGAAGTGCGCCGACATCACAGCATGCAATAAGTGCATAAAGATCGCCCTCGTTGGATTCCGGTGTACGTGAATTGGCTTTTAATATGTCCACGAATAGCTGGCTGACTTCACCACGATGGCAGAGTCTGAGTGGTGGAATAATCAAACCTTCGTCGTGAATGTCGCTGCCCTGTGGTCCCATGCCGAGCCCGCCGAGGTCGTATAGGTGCGAAGTACATGCAGTGAAAGCAACCAGTCGTTTCCTGAAAAATACCGGTGCTACCAGTAACACGTCGTTTAAATGTCCAGATGCCAGCCATGGGTCATTGGTCATGTAGATATCACCTGGGTTCATGTCCTCTGCAGGCACATAACCAAGCATTAAGCCGACTGCAGCCGCCATGGTGTTGATATGTCCCGGCGTACCGGTTACGGCCTGTGCGAGCATACGGCCATCGGCTGCAAATATGCCTGCCGAGATATCACCGCATTCGCGAACGATTGGGCTGAATGCAGTACGAATCAGTACCTGGCCCTGTTCTTCGACTATCGCCAGCAATCGATTCCACATTACCTGGTAATCGATTGCTGCATGATTGATGGTTTTTTTGGTTGTCGTACTTACCTCTCTATGCTGCATGATAATATTTCCAGCTCTGTCCACGGTGGCTTCGAAGGACTCAGAGATAAACGTTGTTGTTTGTGCCTCTATTACTAACGCAGGACCGACAAGAAAGTCGCCTACCTTGAGTCCATCCCGATAATAAACGGTAGCATCTACCTGTTGACCTGATTGACCGAGATAAAGACTACGAACGCCGGCTGAAGCTGCCTGCTGATTCGATTGGCTGGCAGGAATTTTTTCGACCAATCCTGATTGAGTGGCAATGCGAACCGACCAGTTCATTACCTCTATTTTCATGCCCGGCACGATACGTCCGAACTGACGTTTATATTCCTCTTGAAAGCTACTAATCAGGATCTGTAATTTTATCCTGTCTAACCTGCCAGACGATATGTCCACCTCGATTTCATGACCCTGTCCCCGATAGCGCATAAATGCGGTTCGCTTTAAGGTTAATGCCTGGCCATTCGCACCGGCCCTCACTACGTTAGAAGCCTCAGTTTCCATTTTCTCAAGAAAAGAATCCAGGTCGGTGATATCACAATCTTCGATCAGTGTATGTAAACTACGTACAAGTTCGAATGATACTGGTGCTTCGAGGAAACCCAGTGCAGAGCCGACACCAGGCTGAGGTGGTATGATAATTTTCCTTATGCCGACTTTTTCAGCGACTCGGGTTGCGTGTAGTGGCCCGTTTCCACCAAAGGCTATCATGACGCAATCCTCGAGATTTTTGCCCTGTTCGGCTGCGTGCATACGAGCGGCGTTCGCCATAGCCTCATCGACGACCTGTGATATGCCATCGGCAGCAGCAGACACCGGGATATTCAGGTCCCGGCAGATGCTGTCTTCGAGTGCTTTTTCGGCAAGATCGATATCCAGATGCAAACGACCTTCTGCAAAACATTGCGGATCCATGAACCCGATAAGCGCGTCGGCGTCAGTCACAGTTGGTGACCGCCCACCTTTGCCATAACAGGCAGGCCCCGGATCTGACGAAGCACTTTTCGGGCCTATCTTAAGCTGATGCATCGCATCGATACTGGCAATAGATCCGCCACCCGCACCGATCTCAATCATCTCAATGACCGGGATACGAACGGGTAATCCGCTGCCTTTGATAAATCGTTCAGCGCGACCTACCTCGAAGGCACGCGAGGTTCGCGGTTCACCGTTTTCGATCAGACAGACTTTAGCAGTAGTGCCACCCATATCAAATGATAAGACCTGCTCAAGGTCACAGGACGAGGCCACGCTTGCGGCCAGCAGGGCTCCACCGCTCGGTCCCGATTCAACCAGACGTATTGGTAGATTCATCGCGGTTTTCAACGTAGTCATTCCACCGCCGGAAGTCATCAAATATATCGGGCAATCAAATCCCTGATGTACCAGAGTATCACTAAGATTTTTGAGATATCCCGTCATGAGCGGTTTGATATAGGCATTGCCAACTGTTGTACATAGACGATCGTATTCTCTGATTTCAGGTGAGACCTGGCAGGACAAACTAACCGGTAGATCAGGCGCAAATTGCTGGACTATGTTAAGAACGGCCTGCTCGTGAGCAGCATTTTTATAACTGTGTAACAGGCAAACTGCGAGGCTTTCGATACCTTCTTCTATGAGATTAGCTATCGCCAGTTCAACCGAAGCATGATCGAGAATACGTTTGATTTTACCATCGGCTGTCACGCGTTCAGATACCGTTTTGACCAGACGTCTTGGTACGATCATATCTGGCTTTTCGATATAAAGATCGTACTGGTCATATCGACGTTCGTAGGCGATTTCGAGAATATCTCGAAAACCTTCGGTTACAATGGCGCCGACTTTAGCACCACGACGCTCGATCAGCGCATTGGTAGCCAGCGTCGTACCATGGATTACAGCACTCAGTTCCTGCGGTTCAACGCCGGCCTGATTCAGGGCAATTTCGGCACCGCTAAGTACGCCCTGCACCGGATTATGATGTGTCGTCAACAATTTCGAGGTTTGATAATTGCCATTGTGTGACAAAGCAATGTCGGTAAAGGTGCCGCCAATATCTATGGCTAACCTGGGTTTTTCCTGTTGATCCTTGTTATCCAGCATTGCCTGATTCTTCCGAATAATAACCCGCAACGGGTTGATGAAATGAAAATTTGGAGAAAGCGCTGATACCGCGCAGAGGGAGTGCTATTGGGGAGTGACAAGATTGGACTTGTCGTGGCGTCTACCGATTTGTTTGGTTAAAACCTGATGCATTTGGGTTTGTAGCAGATTGGTTGGTAGGGTGAAAATATCACCATTCTTCGGAACTGGCAATCGGAAGTTATATCTGGGCTTCTGGGTTTTGTAGTTGCTCTATACGAAGTTTCGCAGGTCCACTCCAACCCACCACTGTTGTCACTCACATCAAGATTAGCCAGCCGCCCCGAAGCCGCTACTTTACGAATTTCACCTACACTAACATTTTCGCATCGGCAAACAATGGTTTTGTCATCAGTTGGAGTTTGAAAATATTCCTGTGGCCAATATGTGGTTATCCAGAAAATGTCGAAGCTCCGTAACTTTGCCACGTTCCAGCCCACTACGCTTCCTGAGCAAGCCGCAGCATCACCTCCGGCAATGCCGGCACTGTCGCCGGCGATTGAAATGCCGGGTCGGTTGCTTATTCCCTGATCTTCGCTAACTATACCGAAGTCTCATTCGCCCAGTCTCGTAATCTGCTGTATGCGAAGATTTGGCCGATATTCACGATTCATCGGATCATGTCAAAGATATTCATATGGCGGTATTGCCGCATTACCAGCATCTTTATCGACATCGTTTATCAGCAACAACTACGAGCTAAACCTGTAGTGGGCTTTAGCTGCCGATCCGGTGTATTATACTCACTAATGTAATAGACATATCTCGCTGTTCGTATCTGGCCAGCATCAGTAAGTCATTCATCCGGACATAAAATTATGAAAAAACTATTGATCTGCTGTGCGTTCATCATTTCTCAAATATGTACCGCTAACCTGTCGGCTAATGAATTTATTAAAACGGAAGCCATACTAGTTCTGATGGCTGGGATTTCCGCCAAGGAACCCGAAGCGGCTGCCGCGGTTGATGCGTTGGCAATGTTGTCTGTTCCCAACTCACCAGATTACAAAACAGAATTAGAGCAAACTATTGCGTATATCGGCCTCGGCGCATTGGCGTTTTACAATTATGATGCTGAAGAAGACGGTCGCACGGAGGAAGAAATATTCAATACCAATCTGATTGTTTTCAATATTGTGCTGGCAGGGCAATTATTTGGATTAAGCGACAGTTCTTCCCGTCTTGTTGGTGCTGAAGAACGCAGTTCGACATTTAGCTTTCAACTAAGCCCCTATGGCGGGCCCAGAGCTAGCTGGGAGTATTCATTCGATTAGTGATTGTTTCGCGGTGAATGATATACAGACCGCTCGCAACGATTAATCCAGCTCCAATAGAAGCGTAAATGTCTGGAAAATCCCCCCATATCAGGTAACCGAAAATTGCTGACCAGATCAGGGCTGTATATTCAAATGGCGCGATTAATGAAGGTGAGGCTATCGCGTAGGCTTTGGTAAGACAGAATTGCGCTATAACACCAAAGAAGGCTACTCCGGCGAGGATAGATAATGTGTAGGAATCGATAGATTGCCATATCCAGAATTGTGGTATCAGCATGGTCAGCGCAAAACCCAGTAAAGTATGAAACAGCAGAGTACTGGTACTCTCGGTTTCTCCAAGAATACGTGTAGCGTTTGCGACCAGTGCCCAGCCAAAGGCTGCGCCAAGCATTAATAGCATTGGCCACTCGATGCCACTGGCTGGATTAGTGATAAATAAGACACCGATAAATCCGACAACGATTGCCAGAGTCCGTCGAATGCCGACTTTTTCTCCTAAAATCGGCACCGAAGTGATTGCCAGAAACAAAGGAAAGGAAAAGAACAGGGCAACAGCCGTTGCCAATGGTAGATACTTAAGCCCGCTGAAAAATAAAATCCAGGAGAGAATGTTGATGGAAGTTCGCGTCAGCAACAGCCAGGGACGTTGAACTCGGAGGATAATGCGTTCACCTGAAAGATTAGTGCTGGCACTCAGGAATAGCATACCGAACAGGCTACGAATAAATAATATCTGCACTACCGCGATTTCTGCACTCAACCATTTGATACCGGAGTCCTGTATAGAGAAACACAGGCCTCCCAGTATGGTAATAGAAATACCCAGACCTGCCCGATTGCTTCGAAGACTATCACCATTCGATTGTTCTGAGTTTTTTTGCAAATGACTGCCTTAGGTAGTAATTTTAAAGTCGACTGTTTATCATATTTTTAGCAGATGTTATATTGAATTTGGAGTAATCTCAGGCGAAACACCCTGATGCCGATAATGCTCTTAACGGAATATTTAAAATACTGACTGAGAAAGCCGTCGCTGAATCCTCGTGAATCGTAGAAATCAGATGTATATTGCCAATACAGGAATGATAACTCCGCTAGGAGCCGATACGGCAATGACTGCAGCAGCAGTTCGGGCGGATATTAGTGCTTATCAGCTGTCTGATTACTATTCGTATGATGATGAGCCGGTAACTATGGCTCTGGTTCCAGATACGCTTTTTGACAATATTGACATCGATATCGATGAGGGTGACTTCTACGGCGCACAGCACGATCGGGTAATTAAAATGGCTGTGCTTGCGCTACGACAGGCCTTGTCGGGGGTTGATATTAAGCATCCCATTCCATTGATTCTGGCTTTTCCAGAACCACTGGATAAGGCTAGCTGTGCATTCCCCCAGGCTTTGATTACAAACATTCTGACTCAGCCCGATCTGCCAGTTCAGCAGGAACTGATCCGCAGTCTGTATTGTGGTCGCAGCGGCGGTATTGAAGCTTTCGAGCTGGCAGATCGTTATTTGGCCGATCAGAATCACGATTACGTCTTGCTCGGAGCCAGCGACAGTTATTATCAATGCCCGCGTCTTGCTGAGCTGGATGAATCTGGTCGATTACTTACAAATAGTAATAGTGATGGGTTTGCACCGGGTGAGGCCGCCGGATTCATTTTACTGACATCAAAGCCTCAACTGGCAAAGCAATTTAGTCAATCCATAATCAGAGTTTATCCTCCAGGTATGGCGGAAGAACCGGGACATATCCTTGGTGATGAACCCTGTCTCGGCGAAGGGCTCGATAAAGCCTTCAAGAATGCATTGATAGATTATAGTGGCCTGGAGATTGAATCGATATTTTCAAGTATGAATGGAGAGAGATACTGGTCCAAAGAATATGGAGTTGCAATGATTCGAAACCAACAGCATTTTCATGATGATGTCGCTATTCATCACCCGGCGGATTGCTATGGTGATCTGGGTGCAGCTAGCGGACCGATACTTGCCGGGCTGGCGGTAATGGATCTTGTTAGAAAATCAGGATCGACTTCTAGTCTGGTGTATTGCTCATCGGATAACTCTGCCCGATCAGCTATTTGCATGCAAAAAATTCAATCCAGCCCAGGTTTGGCAGGAGGTCAGCGATGAGTCAGTTTGGTGAAGGGGGTTATTCGGCAGCTCCAGATGAGGTCGAAGAAAAGCAGGAAGAAACAAAAAAGATCAGGGTTCGCATCAGCCTTTTTTTTGATGGGACGCTGAATAACCGAATCAATATCGATCAGCGCATTGAAGATGAAAAAGACCCTGGCACCAATAAAACTTATCAACGTTACAAAGATGGCGAGAATAGTTACGAAGGTGAATACACCAATATCGCCAGGATGGAGCGTTATATAGATAATGCAAAGGATTATCAGGTAACTCTGTCATCTTATACCGAAGGAGCGGGTACACAGGATGAAGGAAAGGACAAGCTTTTTGGTATGGCGTTGGGCAAAGGTTCGACAGGTATTTTTGCTAAAGTGGAGAAGGGGATTAGTGATGCTGTGAATGAGGTGGAGCTTAATGTTAAAACATCTCAAATTATCAAACTTTTGACTATAGACGTTTTTGGTTTTAGCCGCGGTGCAGCCGGTGCCCGAAATTGTATTTATGAAGTATTGAATACCGGTAAAAATCCGATCAAAGCGAGGATTGAAGAGAAGGGTTACGACATAAAAAAAGTCAAAGTTTGTTTCGCCGGGCTATATGACACAGTGGCTTCTCATGGTGTTATATATAAAAATGATACCACGGACTTAAATTTAACAGCGATTAATCGAGCAAAGAAAGTTGTGCAACTGGCAGCGGCCGAGGAACACCGTAAGAAGTTCAATCTAACTCTAATTGACAGTGCAGGTGACAAGGGCAGGCAATTTTATTTGCCTGGAGTGCATTCAGACATTGGTGGTGGCTATAGGTCAGCCGCATCCGGTAAGGCGGTTGAAAAGGATATGGGTATATACTGGACTTTGAATCAACAAAGTGCTGAGCAGGAAAGGCAGCGATTGATTGACGCTGGTTGGTATAAGCCTGAGGAAATAGAAGTTATTCGAGTTCCATCTATGGATTATTCAGGCTTAGATGATTTTTATGTTGAAGTAACCAGGAAGAGTGTTTCTAACGAGTATAGCAGGATACCTCTTCACATAATGGCGCGGTTTGCTCGGGAGAGTGGGGTGGGTATTAAGGGGAAACTGGAAAATACGGAAAAAATTTCCGGATTCCTTACTAAGGTTCAGGGAAAATTGAATGAGTATATCAAGAGTATTGATAGAGACTCTGCCCCGGAACATTGGCACAATAATGATTCCTGGTTAAAAAAACTGAGACATGACTATCTGCATTTTTCGGCTTATTTATCGATTGCGCATAGTCCGCGCTTTAAAAATCATCGGCGAGTTCGCAAAACCTTTTATGGTTAGTCAACTTAAAAACTTGTTGAGGTTCACTTTAGTATTTACTCTTACCGCTTGTGGAACAACTATGGCCAAAAAATTCGACTGGAAAGCAGCAGAAAGTGCACCGTTAAATTACCCAATGGAAGTTGTTAGTGGGCATTTTTATGGTCCAGATGGGTCGTCATTATATGTCCCTAATAAAAAAACTATTCACCATGGATGGGGTAGAGGTGTTTCATCTCACCTGGTTGGGGATGACGTTAAGACTTTACCTGATAGTCTTAAGATTACATTTTATTCTTATACTGAAGATCAGTTTTTTCATGGTGAATTTACACTTCCATACGAGAGAATATTTAACTTGTTTAGTGAAGGCTACTATAGCCCCAAGGAGCAGGGCAAAGCGACATACTTTAAAATTATCGCAGGTGTGGCACCAGGTGGCAGTGTTTCCGTTTGGGTTGCCGGAATCGACAGGACCACCGAGGTTTTCACCGGAAAAGCAGATAAAGTTGACTTAGACTGGAAGAATATCGTTGATAACCCCGATATGACACGTGAGGAATTTAGACAAATAGAAATAAATGATTCGACAACGGACGAGGCCCGAAAAAACCTAAAGACAAATGGCGTCCCAACCAATCTATGGAAAACCTACCAAAAACGCTACAACTGGCAACCTCTATTCAGTGGTCAGGAGCCACCCGAAATGTTGGAATTGGTAAAGTATTACAACGGAGAGGAAGGCTATTTGAACTACCCGCTGGAAGAAGGTATTCGCGATGAACCCAGAGCTATTCCTAAGGAGCTTCATTTTATCTGGGAGTGGCCTAAGGGCAGAGTTCTGGCTTTTGAAGTCTACTTCGACGAAGAAGAAATCTTCGCCGCCTTCGAAAAACTCGATAAGGCAGGGTTGCCGATGTATCTTGAATTGCTAATGGAGCATACAGATAAAGGTCAGTTGTTCTGGATATTATTGAAAAACGAAAATGAGTATGTGGTGCTAAGAAAACCCAGACTGGAAAATTATAAACCAGCGGGTCAGAATTAGATTGGATAAATGTGCAAAGCGCTTATCCTGATAGTTTTATGCTTTGGTGCTATCGCCTGTACGACATATCAACAACCGCCTGTTAATACGACCAAACGTTTTTACATCGTAAAAGAACACGATAATTTTTATTCAATTGCATTTGCGTATGAGATAACTGTTGAGCAGTTGAAAGCGGCTAATCCGTGGTTGAGTCCTTCCAGTATTGCTCCGGGCATGCGACTGAGGATTCCTGCTGTGCGCTTACCTGATCAAGTGGTGAATACATCACAACCGACAAAATTTATCTGGCCATTAAAGTCGTTCGATGTG
The DNA here is from genome assembly GCA_024222685.1 of Gammaproteobacteria bacterium. GTDB lineage: Bacteria > Pseudomonadota > Gammaproteobacteria. The sequence goes on from JAAEOZ010000419.1 coordinate 8,858, forward strand.
TCATCTGAATTCGGCTATCGATATGGCAGTCTTCATGCAGGAATCGACCTGCGTGCAGCTCGGGGAACTGATATTCACGCAGCCGCGGCGGGTAGAGTGGTATTTTCCGGGACACAGGATGGATATGGTCATCTGGTGATTCTTGACCATGGAACAGGTCTGCAAACCGTGTATGCACATAATGATCGCAACCATGTTGCTGAGGGTCAGCTTGTAAAGCAGGGGCAGGTTATTGGGTCAGTGGGTCGAACCGGAAACGCGAGTGGTTATCATGTTCATTTCGAGTTTCGTCGACGGGGCAAGGCTGTCAATCCGGCGGATTATCTCAACTAAATTATAATTAGATCTGCTATCTGGATTTCCATTTCCTCAGAGGGGATTTAATCAGCTTTTTCATCGACTTCAAACTCGGTTGAAAGCGATTTCTGAATGTACTCCGACTGGCAGATTTAAATATGATTTCAATATTCCTGATCTCGGCCTGCTCTGATGGTTTTATGGCCCCATCAACAGTTACCATATCTCTGAGAAATCCGAGGATTTCCTGCGACATTTGTGTGAAATTACAATCCGGGTTTTGATGGGTAAATTCGGCAATGGTTTTTGCCAGTGCTTTAATCGATAACTCATCCAGCTTCGATTCGACATAACGAATGCCTTCGTCAACGAAGTCAGGATCATATCCCCATTCCCTGATAAAATAGCGGCGAATTTTCAGATGCCTCGAATCGTCAATTCGTCCCTCTGTTTCCGCAATTTTTAGCGCTAGCGGTGCTAACAGATCAAACAGACCTAGCGCGAGAACGTCGAGAGGCGTATTGATAAAATTCGGCACCACGGTTACTTTGCTGGCCGTGCTTTTTTTCAGGTGCCTGGTGATACCAAGCCAGGCTCCACCGGTTATGACGCTGGCGGCAATAACCCAGCCTACCGGGGTGACTGCAGTACCGATACCGATAGCAGCGAGAAAACCCGTCGGTGCGAAAAAAGTTGTTGCTACTACAGATGATTTCGCAACTACGGCCGCAGTTGTCGCTACACCGGCAACATCCCAGGCCTGAACTACAGCGTTTTTAACTTTTAACGCGGTATAGGCTTCTTCACCGATAGCCAGCCGGGCCTTAAAATTAAGTGGCTCCGAGACAATTGTATCGATGTCCCGGAACCACTCAACGGTTTGTTGCCGATCGTTCATAGGTCCTTTGGTGGTTATCTATCCAACGCTATCCAGAGCCTGACTGACATCGGCGATGATATCTTCAATGTTTTCGATGCCAACAGAAATTCGTACCAGGTCTGGGCTGACACCCGCAGATGCCAGTTCATCTTCGTTCAACTGCCGATGAGTGGTCGATGCCGGATGGCAGGCCAGTGACTTGGCGTCTCCGATATTTACCAGTCGTAGGATCATTTGTAATGCGTCGATAAATCTGGCGCCGGCTTCACTACCGCCTTTAATGCCAAAACTTAGAATGCCGGATGCTTTGCCACCTGTGATTTTCTGGCAGTTGTCATAAAAAGGACTTCCCTCCAGTCCCGCATAGTTAACCCACTCTACTTTGTCATGACTTTGTAGGTACTGGGCCAGTTTTGTGGCATTTTCACAATGCCTTTCCATACGCAGTCCCAGGGTTTCCAGCCCCTGTAAAATATGGAAAGCATTTGTCGGTGAAATTGCAGATCCGGTATTGCGTAAGGGTACTACCCGGCAACGGCCGATGTACGCTGCAGGCCCCAGAGCCTCAGTATAAACGACACCGTGATAGGAGGGGTCGGGTTCGCTTAAAACCGGGAACCTGTCTTTATTGGCAACCCAGTCAAACTTACCTGAATCGACAATAATGCCGCCAATTGAAGTACCATGACCACCAATATATTTTGTTAAAGAATGGACAATAATATCCGCACCAAACTCAAAGGCCTGGCACAGGTAGGGCGTTGCTACCGTATTATCGACGATAATCGGAACACCGTGCTTATGTGCAATCTCTGCCAGCTTCTGAATATCTACTATGTTACCGGCTGGATTCCCAATGGTCTCGCAAAAGATAGCCTTTGTTTTACTGTCGATAGCGCGGTCAAAACCTTCGAAGTCATCGTGTGATAAAAACCGGACCTCAAGCCCCTGTTTCGGAAACGAATGTGCAAACAGGTTATAGGTACCGCCATAAAGCTGGCTGGTGCTGATGATGTTATCACCCACCTCACAGATACATTGAATCGCATAAGTAATAGCTGCCATGCCTGAAGAAACCGCAAGGCCAGCTATGCCACCTTCCATCGCTGCCAGGCGTTGTTCGAGGACATCGGTAGTCGGGTTCATGATTCGGGTATAGATGTTACCCATTACCTTTAGATCAAAGAGATCAGCGCCATGCTGGGTATTGTCAAAGGTGTATGAAGTAGTCTGGTAGATAGGTACAGCAGCTGATTTAGTTGTGGCTTCTGATTCATAGCCATGATGTAACGCGAGTGATTCAAGTTTCATGCTTTCTCCGTTGTTGTTGCTTCAATGTTGTTTCTAAACGCAGTCGTATATCCCTTCGAGACCCTGATTTCGAAGTTTAAGTAGATGGACGTTTGTAGCGAATAAGTATACCGAAGCCTGAATTAACGACCAACAGCGATTTGGAGAAATTATTTATGTGCAACTCAGAAGTAATAATTGACTCTAAATTTGATTAAATCACAACAGGAGAAATAGCTGATGAGTCAATACCTGTTAGCGGTTATCCATTTGGTTTGCATGCTAGCTGTGTTTATCCTCAGTTGACAGTAAAAGTTTGACTCGCCAATATATGCTGCATGCAGGCGCTCGACCTAACAGCTTCCGGTGTTGGTATTTTTGCCATAGTAGTTTTTATGCTGGCTTATGCCCTGGTGATGGCTGAGGAATTTACTCATCTTCGCAAATCCAAACCGGTCATCATTGCTGCTGGAATTATCTGGGGAACCATTGCCTGGGTTTATCAGCAAAATCCTGGTATGGAAGCGATGCCGGAACAAGCATTACGCCATAACCTGCTTGAATATGCCGAATTAATGCTGTTTCTGCTGGTGGCGATGACGTATATCAACGCAATGCAGGAACAGAATGTATTCGAAGCACTGCGTTCGAAGCTGGTCGGAGCCGGTCTGGGGTTTCGGGCTTTGTTCTGGATTACCGGGATACTCGCCTTTTTCATTTCGCCAATTGCTGATAATTTAACTACTGCTTTGTTAATGTGTGCGGTTGTGCTCGCAGTTGGTGGGGGCAATCGTCGGTTTGTACAACTGGCCTGTATTAATATTGTCGTTGCCGCAAATGCGGGTGGCGCATTCTCTCCATTTGGTGACATCACAACCCTGATGGTCTGGCAAAAAGGCATCGTGCAGTTTCAGGCATTCTTTGTTCTGTTTGTTCCGTCAGCGGTAAATTATCTGATACCTGCAGCGATTTTGCATTTTGCAGTACCAGACGAAAAACCAACAGTTAATAACGAGATAGTGACAATGAACCGAGGGGCACGACGAATTGTTTTACTGTTCCTCGCAACCATTAGTACTGCGGTAATGTTTCATAATTTTCTGCATCTCCCGCCAGTAATTGGCATGCTCACCGGCCTGGGTTATTTAAAAGTATTCGGCTATTACCTGAAAATTGCCCATAACCGTCAGGGGGTAGCAGGGGGTTCGGAAATCTGGCAATCCGAATTGGGGGATGTGGTGCCCTTCGATGTTTTCAGGTCGGTTGCCAGGGCAGAGTGGGACACCTTGTTATTTTTTTATGGTGTCGTCATGTGTGTCGGTGGACTGGGGTTCATTGGATATCTGGCACTGGCTTC
>JAAEOZ010000420.1 GCA_024222685.1 Gammaproteobacteria bacterium
GAGCGTAGTCACAACTGGACGATCAACCAACTCGACGAAAGAATTTTCGGTATGTTTGCGATGCTGGTGCTGGTCATACTAATCAGTGTCTGGGCATTCAATGTTCCACCATTGATTCGATATGCGGTAACCATTGCAGCCGGATTAATTTTTGTGTATTGCAAAAGCATGGCAACAAAACGAAAGAAGGATCTGGATGCTTTGCGACAGCAGCAAGTGAAAGAACATTCGCGGAATATATAATCGGTATTTATTTCGCATTTACCGAACTGGCAAACACCTTAACCTCTAAGCAGGTTTAATATCGAACCATCCACTAAGTGTGTTTTTATATGATGCCGAGAGTCCGTTGTTGGTCGAACTACGAAGCTCAGTGGGTGCAATTCAGTGTCTTGTTACGAGAAAGCTGACCCTAAAACCCTCTGTACCAGCAGCCGAGTTCGACGGTGTCGGCCGCTGATCCCCAAGATCTGAATGTCTGTTTTTACAGCTCAGTACTTGTAATTCGGTTTCATGCTAACCTACA
>JAAEOZ010000421.1 GCA_024222685.1 Gammaproteobacteria bacterium
AGTCGAGGTAAATACAGATTATCAAATGCCGCAACCGAACCACCCATACGATCCATCTCCAGCCCGGTTAACTGTGCGCGCTCGATAGAAAAATTGATCAGATCAGTTTTCTCGAATATGTCCCAGACCAGTTGGCAATCCTCGAGGTTGTATGCAGCCAGTAATGGTTTATCCTCGTGAAACTGTCGTTTGATTTCCTTCGCCTTGTACAAATAGTCATGGCTGTTGTCATCATGGATGAGCTTTCCACGACCAAGTAGTTGCTGACCGACGGCCTCTAACGCAAAACTCGCAAAGCTGTAAGTTGCACTTTTCAGGGTATCTATACCGTCGAGTACCACGCGGCCCGGTATGAATATAAAGTGATGCTCATTGTCGGCCTGAGAGGTTCGCCATGATGGCTGAGCTTGCCGTCTACCAATACATAATGGAACCCGCAGCGCCTGCGATCTTTTTTGCAATAACTGGAAGTCAAAATTAATAACATTCCAGCCGATGAATATATCCGGGTCAATGTCATCAACCCACTCTATCCAGCGCTGCAACAAAACCGTTTCATTTTCACAGTATTCAATCTTTTCACTATCTAGGCCTGAACCGATGATCAGGGTTTTGCTAAAATGATTACTGACAAAAGCAATTGAAAACAGAACACTGGTTTCGTAATCCGATTCAATGTCTATCGACATGACCTCAAAACTCGGCACATGCTGCCCTGCCTGCAAGCGCACATTGTTTATTCTTTCTGCTCTGTATTTTGCATCGACATCAATCGAAGCGGTGATAAAGCGCTCGGTGAGGAATCGGTCGGTCGGGCGAATATCGGATTCGTAGCAGGCAATGGAATTTTGCGTTAGTAAATCTCGCGCACGATACAACTGTTGTTGCGACTTAAAATAAACCCCCGAAACGGCACTACCATCAAATTTTTTTAGCTCCAGCGGTTTGACTTCGATAGCACCGATACCATGCGTTAGTCTTTCAACCTCAGCGGTATGCTTTTGCGCAACAAAGAAAATAGACTTTTGCTGATGAATCGATACTTCAACCGCTCCCTGTTCTGTACTGATCCAGAAATCCAGCCGTACACCCTGTGGCGTGTCCTGCCATTGCCTTGTTAGTAAAAAGCCGGGGACCATGGATTATTCGACCAGTTCTTTTATCAGTTCGAACACCTGCCGCGCCTGTAGCGACCGACTGTCTTCTCTATAAAGCAATACAATATCGAGATGAGCGCTACCAAATTTGTGCTCAAGCGAAGTCAATTGACCATTTTCCAGTTCCTTGCTGACAATACCTCTGGCAAGCCAGGCTAACCCCATATCGGCCAGCGCCATCTCCTTCAGGCTGGCGGAAAAAGCCGAATCGCAGATAACATCGAGTTGATAATCACGCAATACCTCGGGCAAACAGGTGTTAGTTAAGGCTTCAGATAAAAAGCCACCCTGTTGATACATTAAGGTCGGTAATCGTGTCGATAGCATTGATTGCTCTGAGTCAAACCTTTTGAGAAAGTTTGTACTGACTACCGGTATCAATGTCTCGATACCGAGTTGCAGCCGATCTATCGCAAAGTTCGAAAAATCAAATCGGCGCAAGGCTGATTCGTAAGCCAGCATTAAATGGGCTTCCTTTAAGAATACCGACTCGCAATCATCGTTATTCTGTGGATTTAGTCGATATGCAGTATCTGGAATGGCCTCCTTAATGTGTTTAATCAAGTTGGGGAATATTGAAATCGCCAGAGTATGCTGCACAACAAAACTAACGCGGTCATGATTAAGAGCACTCGCCTGCAAATTACTGCGTAGTGAATACAGCCGATTAACCAGGTCGCGGATGCCCTCTTCTAATGACGCACCCGTCGGCAATACCCGCACAGGTTTTGTAGATCTATCAATAATGTCAACCCCAAGCCATTCCTCCAGCAGTCGAATTCGACGCGAAAAAGCCGGCTGCGTTACGTGCCGACGCAATGCAGCCCGGGTGAAGGACTTTTCTTCCAGCAATACCAGTAAATCTTCCAGCCATTTGATATCCATTTCGCTAATTATAACTATATCTAACTTTATCTAAAGGAATAGGCATTATTATTGCCAATAATTGTATGTAATTATGCACAAAACTAATATTGGAGTCTGTCATGCATTTATCGCGTTACCCTCGTTTACATTTCGCCCATTTACCTACACCACTCGAGCCGATGACGCGCCTGAGCGAGCACCTCGGAGGCCCGAACCTGTGGATTAAGCGCGATGATTGCACCGGATTGTCGTCCGGCGGCAATAAAACACGAAAGCTCGAATTTTTAATGGCCGACGCTGTTGAGAAAAAAGCCGACACCATTATTACTCAGGGTGCAACCCAGTCGAACCATGCTCGTCAGACCACGGCAATTGCTGCCAAACTCGGCATGCCATGTCATGTATTGCTGGAAGATCGTACCGGCTACGAAGATCCCGCCTATGTTTACAACGGCAACGTTTTGCTCGACCAGTTACACGGTTCGACTATTTCGAAACGTCCTGCCGATACCGATATGAATGCGGCGATGGAAGAACTCGCGCAGCAATTACGCGATGACGGCAGCAATCCTTACATTATCCCCGGTGGCGGTTCGAATGAAATCGGTGCGCTGGGTTATGTCAATGCTGCGGTCGAACTGACAACCCAGGCCAACGATCAATCACTGCGTATTGATCACCTCGTCCACGCCACCGGCAGTTCGGGCACTCAGGCAGGGCTTGTGCTCGGCATGGAAGCTACCAATAGCGGTATTCCGGTTTATGGCGTTGGTGTTCGAGCACCCAGACAGAAACAGGAAGAAATGGTATTCGGTCTGGCACAGCGCACGGCAGAATTCATGGGCTTAAATCCTGATATTGTTAAACGCGAGCGTGTTGTTGCGAATAGCGACTATGTCGGCGATGGTTATGGTCTACCGACCAATGCGATGGTCGAGGCAGTAAAAATGATGGCTCAATACGAAGGTATATTGCTCGATCCAGTTTATTCAGGTAAAGGTTTTTCCGGCCTGATTGATCTGATTCGCAAGGGTCACTTCAGGAAAGGCGAGAACGTCGTGTTCCTGCATACCGGTGGCAGTATTTCACTGTTCGGCTATCCCGATGTATTTGATCTACCCGGTTACATTTAAGGAGAGAGCAGAACATGTTAAAAGTTAAACAGGCGGCAATTAGCTCCGAAGAATCGGACCGCCAGGTACGCGATAGCGTCGAGGCAATGCTCGCCGATATCGACCAACGTGGCGAAACGGCCGTCGCCGAACTGGCGAAAAAATTTGATAACTGGGAGGGTGACTTCGTACTCAGCGCGGAAAAGAAACAAGGCTTAATCGATTCCCTGCCGCAGCATGTTAAAGACGACATTCGCTTCGCCTACGAACAGGTCAGGCGCTTTGCCACAGCCCAGCGTGATAGCATGCAATCCTTCGAAGTTGAAACTCAACCCGGGGTTATTCTCGGTCAGCGAATTTTACCCGTGCAATGTGCGGGTTGTTACGTACCCGGTGGCCGTTATGCACATGCAGCATCGGCAATTATGAGTGTCGCCACCGCGAAAGTAGCCGGTGTTCGCTTTGTTGTCGCCGCGTCGCCACCGCGTGGCGATGCGATTGACGCCGCGGTCTGTTATGCAATGGATCTCGCCGGTGCCGATATGATTCTGGAAATGGGTGGCGTACATGCGGTTGCCTCTATGGCCAAAGGTTTATTCACCGGTCAGCAAGCCGATATTATCGTCGGCCCGGGTAACGCCTATGTCGCCGAGGCGAAACGTATTCTATTTGGCCAGGTCGGCATTGATGTTTTCGCCGGCCCGACGGAATCGGCCATTATCGCCGATGACAGTGCCGACCCGATGACTATCGCGGTCGATCTTACCTCGCAGGCCGAGCATGGTATTAACTCACCGGTCTGGCTATTCACAACATCGCAGGCACTGGCAGACAGGGTCAATGAGCTATTCCCTAAAGTTGCGGCGGATATGCCTAACGCCGAGGTCGTCAACCAGGCCTGGCGCGATTACGGCGAAATTATCGTCTGCGAAAGCCGTGAAGAAGTGGTAGAGGTCAGCGATAAATATGCCAGCGAGCATTTACAGGTGATGGCCGACGACCTCGAATGGTGGAAGCAAAACCTGAATAATTACGGTTCGTTATTTCTTGGCGAAGGCAGCACCGTAACTCACGGCGACAAATGTTCCGGGACCAATCATATTCTGCCGACTAAACGTGCCGGTCGCTATAGCGGTGGTTTAAATGTGCAGAAGTTTATGAAAGTTTTGACCTACCAACAGCTCGACGAATCTTCCAATGAAATATTCAGCGCGGTCGGTTCAAGAATTTCGCGTATCGAAGGCATGGAAGGTCATGCCCGCGCCTGTGACTGGCGTCTACGCAAGTATTTTCCCGAACAGGAATGGGATTTCGAGGTATATGACCAGAAGCATTATTAAATGACAAAAACAATCTTCAACAAGCCTTTTACCCAGCAGGAATCTATCCCTGAACAGGGTATCGAACGCGCCATAGAAGTAATGCGCTCGGGTCGTCTGCACCGTTACAATGTACTCGCAGATGAAACCGCCGAAGTCGCCCTGCTGGAGACAGAGTTTGCCGCCTACATGGCACAACCATATTGTCTGGCCTGCTCTTCGGGTGGCTATGCGCTACATATCGCCCTTAAGGCAGCGGGTATTCAAGCGGGCGACGCTGTGCTGACCAATGCATTTACATTGGCGCCGGTTCCCGGTGCAATCAACAATGCCGGTGGTATACCCGTGCTGGTTGAAATAGATGAGAATTACAACACCGATTTAAATCATCTCCAGGCAATGATGATCGAATCAAAAGCACGATTCTTTATGATCTCACACATGCGCGGCCATATCGCAGATATGGACGCTGTGGTGAAACTTTGCGGTAAATATAAAGTAATCCTCATCGAAGATTGCGCACACACCATGGGTGCATTCTGGCGGGGAAAAAAATCGGGGACTTTCGGAAGGATTGCCTGTTTCAGCACCCAGACCTACAAGCATATGAATTCAGGTGAAGGAGGTTTTCTAACCACCAGTGACGCCGATATTATGGCGCGTGCAGTGATGCACTCCGGTTCCTATATGTTATTCGAGCGCCACGATG
>JAAEOZ010000422.1 GCA_024222685.1 Gammaproteobacteria bacterium
CTTCGAGGCGCGGAAACAGGCGTGTAGTCGAACTACACAACCGTTTTCGTAACGAAGAAGACGGGCAAAAAGACAAGTCAAATGTTTAACTTAATTCGTGAACGTTCCTAAGTTAAATTTAAGGATCATTATATGTCTTCCATGGTTGACCCAGTCTATCGTCAGCAAAAACGGGTTGTCACACGTCATGTGGTCGATGAAACCTTGCTGATTCCAATTCACGGTGCTGTCGACGATATGCAGCATCTATTCGCCATGAACTCGGTGGCGGACTGTATTTGGAAGACTATAGATGGCGAAAATCGCTTTAGTGATATCGTCGATTCGGTATGTGCTACATTTTCAGTGGATCGATCGGAAGCGGCGCGGGATGTCAAGGACTTTATTGAAGAGTTGATTGCGGCGAACCTTATCGTAAGGATTTGAAGATGAGCAGTTGCCCAAATCTCGATCAGTTGACCGATGCAGACTATATAAGCGCCTTGGGTCGTAAAGCTGATATGGCCAATGTCCCATTGACGGCAAGCATCGAGCTGACCGAACGTTGTAATCTGCATTGTACCCATTGCTACCTCGGTGATCAGGAGCGACTCCGGCACAATCGTGAACGAGAACTCGTTACCGCTCAGTGGATGCGAATTCTGGATGAGATGGCTGATATGGGCTGTCTCTATCTGTTGATTACCGGTGGGGATCCGATGCTGCGCAAGGATTTTGCCGATATCTACCGACACGCAAGGAGCCGCGGGTTCCTGGTGACGCTGTTCACCAATGGCACCCTGCTCACCCCGACGATTATCGACCTTTTCCGGGAATGGCCGCCCTATACGCTGGAAATAACCCTTTATGGTGTCACCCGAGAGACCTACGAAAAAATCACCGGGATTCCCGGCTCCTATATGCGCTGTATGGCAGGCATCGAGCAGTTGGAGCAATTAGGTATTGGTTTAGGGCTTAAAACCGTTCTCATGCGAAGCAATCGGCATGAATTTGATGAAATTGCAACATTTTGCAGAACCCACAGTACCGATAAATTTCGCTTCGATGCGGAGATTCAAGGACAGTTCGATGGATCAGGTGGTCCATTGAAGGAGCGTCTCGATCCAGAAGAGGTGGTACGCATGGAGTTTTCTGACTCAGAGCGAGCCGCTGATTGGCAGGAATATTGGCAGCGGCGAAAGGGTCAAAAAATGGC
>JAAEOZ010000423.1 GCA_024222685.1 Gammaproteobacteria bacterium
ATGGTGGCAGGACTGGTGTTGCTATTATGTCACTTGTTCCAGGCAAAAATATCTAACGAAAATATACAGGACAGCGATGATAATGAGCAGATCTCAGTATCGGGTGTGGTCTATAACAAGCAAGTCTAGGGGTGTAGCCAATGTATTCCCGGGATAACTCTTACTCATCCGAAGAGGGCGTGGATTTTTCTTCGATATTCATGCGTGCTTCAACTTCTGATCGGGCCATGGCAGACCAGGCTTCGGCCATGCAAATGCTGGATGATGATATCGTCGATCCCAGCATTAACGAGGTCATGCATGATCCGGCACTAACAGAGAACAAAAATCTCAGTAGCATCATTACCCATATACGTGACGAGGGTGCAGCACGACTGCGGCATCAGAAATCCGCGCGTGTAGCTAACAGGGAGAAACAGCAGCGTATGAAAAATGTTGCATCAAAACAGAACCACAGGCTTCAGCAGCAGACCCTGTCGAAGCCTGAGCAAAAACGTAACATACATCCAACGGTGCAGTCTTACACGTCTATTCATGAAGACAAGCCTGTTGTGCAGACAGATGTGGAAAATAAAACACAGCGGGAACAAGGGCGCTGGCAACCGTTTTTATTGTCACTGGCTATTGCAGTGACTGCTGTCATGGGTTTCAACCTTTACCAGTTGAATGACCAGACGATTGACATGAGAGCCACGCTGGAGTCTTACGAAGAGCAAATCGATAAGCTTGGTTTCACGCAGAAGAAATCGTCTGACACCCTGATCAATGTTTCTAAGATGAATAAAGAGCTGATCGGTCTCAAGCAG
>JAAEOZ010000424.1 GCA_024222685.1 Gammaproteobacteria bacterium
GGTATGGCGGTTGTCAATTTCGATAAACTCGGTCGCTGGACGATTCCACAGCTTTACACTCTTTGCCATGCTATCGAGTGCACCCTGAACAACATTTGCCGGAAACTTTACCAGCCCGGTATCAGATACATCACACCCCGCCGCCCGAAACAGGCTCAAAACCTTCGGGTCCGGCTCAAACTCAACACCCGTTTCGCGCATGAGCTCGAAAACGGCTTTAAGGATTTGTTGAGACTGAGTCTTGTTCAAAGGGTCATGTGGCGGTGTAGGGCCATAATGCAGACCTTTATCCTCATTGGAAGCTATTTCATCTGGCTGTACAGTCTGTCTGCGTCTATTACGTCTGCGTTTCATGGGGCATCTGATGTGTTTAAAAGGGGATTATGTTGCATGCCTGCCCCAATAATCAATTATCGGTTTCAACTCACCAGCGCCTGTTACCGGGGCGCATATCCTCGGTTGCCAGCTTGATCGGAAATTTTGCGCGGATTGCCTCATCGGTTTTGGGGTCGATATGATCAGGGTAATGCGTTGACAGGATCTGTTTCACGCTTTGCTCGGCCCGCGCCATGATGTCGAGGCTGCCTTCTTCCTCCCAGGCGCCGGGGGCAGAGCGGTCGGCAAGATCGGGATACAGGTAGTCGGTTTCCATTAGCTCGAGCGTTTGCGGCTGGCCCAGGTAATGTCCGGGCCCAAGCGCTACTTCGCGCATGACATCCAGTGACAGGGTTTCGTCATTGACTTCGATTCCCGCCACCACGCGTTGCGCCATGCCGAGCATATCGTTATCGATCATCAATGCTTCGAAACTGCATCCCATCAGACTGCCGAGCATACCGGCCGATTCCAGAACACGATTGGCGCCAGCAAGCCCGGCAGTTACCGCGCTGATACCTTTCTCGAATCCCGCCTGCGCATCGGGTAGTTTCGAATCAGTCATGCTGGCGGCAACGCTGGTAGGTAGATCGTAGAATCGCCCCAGTTGTGCACAGGCCGACATGGCCAGTGCTTCTTCACCGCTACCGCCACTGAACGAGCCGGTACGAAGGTCGGAAATAAACGGCCAGGCGGCGAATGTCATCGGGCAACCCGGATTAATGATGTTGGTAATCGCGAGGCAGGCCAGTCCTTCCGCTGCGACCTGTGCCAGTGTTCCGGCCATTGCCGCGGGCGAGGTGGCGCCCGCCTGCGGAGCGATAGCGATATCGTTGACCAGCCCGAGTTTGCTGGTTTCAACCAGCAGGTCGAGATTTTCCTCACCAAAACGGAGCGGTGAGACGATCGGGCAACCGCCAAATGAGAGAAATGGTTTTTCGATAAAGCGCCCTTCGCCGCCGAGTACCCTGTCAAACATCTCGATTGCCGATCGCACATTTTTTACGTCGGTAAATGCCATTTCACAGGGTTTCTGGGTTGACGCGCACAACGCATAGGCAACATTAAAGTCATGTTCCTGCGGGTCAGTCAATTCGGTCGGGATTACCATCTGGCCAAACTGATGAATATGATCAAGAGTGCCGACAAGTCGGCCAAGGTCGTAAAGATCGACCAGTGTCGATGGGCGAAAACTTCGCTCGGTGGGCTGGTAAATGCTCACTGCCTCGCCGCTGGTGGAATAATTGACATGATAGCCACCGACATGTATGTCTGCGTAGTCGGGGCTGCGACTGTAAATGGTATATTCACGCGCGGCACTTGCCAGAGTATCTTCTATCAGGGTCTTCGGAAAACACAGACGCTCATTGTCATCTATCCAGCAGCCCGCATTGGTCGCGCGTTCGATTACCTCGGGTGTCGGACTGCCGATACCGATAGTCTCAAGCACCTTAAGGGCAGTGTGATGAATTTTCTCGATGTCACCCTGTTTTAATGGTTTATAGGCGCCACCTAACAGGCCCGCATGCACCGGGCGCTTATTAACCGCTTCTTTACGCATACGCAGCCGTTCTTCACGGGCGTTGCCTTTACGTCTTCGAGTCCTGGTTGTCATTTTATTCAGTACCTTAAAATTGAATGATCATTCAAAATTTTATGGACATTCTAAATTTTTATCGATATTCTGTCAATAATTTTGAATAAACATTCAATTTAATCGGGAGTAATGGTGACATCTTGAATTGTGGCCCCAGACCAAAAGGCCAGGAGGCTATTAAGGCCTGGCATCGACAAAAAATTATCGATGCCACCATCCGTGTTATTACTCGACATGGGATTGTCGGCACCACGATTGCCAGGGTGGTTGAGTTGGCCGGTGTCTCCATGGGCCTGGTAAACGTGCATTTCAAGAGCAAGGATGCCTTGCTGGAGCAGGTGCTTCGACAAATGGCTGACGACTATGATCGACATTGGCGTGAAGGGCTGGAAAGTGCCCCGCAAGAGCCTGCGGCACAGCTCAGCGCAATAATACTCGCCGACTTTCATCCTCAGGTGCTTAATCTGAAAACACAGGGTGTCTGGTTTGCATTCAGAGCCCAGGCGAGGTCGAGACCTGAATATCTGGACCTGGTAGGATCAAGGGATCGTAGCCAGATGCAGAAGACGATTTCACTACTGCAGCAGATTAACGAGAATAGTGGCCTGGCCCATGATCCCGAGCTAATAGCAATGGGGCTGACAACCATGCTGGATGGTATGTGGACGGATTACTTTCTGTATCCAAACGAGTTTGATCGCGAAAAAGCCCTGCAAAGTGTTTTTTTGTTTCTGACTACGATGTATCCTCAGGACTTCTCGATGTTGCAGGCAAATGCGACGGCTTAGATTCAATGGAAATACTTGATGCTAATGAAGTAATCGGTTCGCTCGGGCTTCCCTACCTGCGTGATCTGTCCACATTCGGAGCCCTGTCGGATGAGGTCATCGAATATCTATTAAACCGGGGCTCTATAAAACGATTTGAAAAAGGTGATTATCTCGCCCGCTACGATGAAATAGCGGAGGAATTTCAAATAGTGTTAAGCGGGAAAATAGCATTCTACAAACATTGTGAAGGGCATGATGTTCTGACCAGGTACTTTCGACCGGGAGAGCAGATGAGTTTTGATCTGATGATCGGCCTCATCCGCCACGATGGTATCGACGTTGCGGTAGAAGACAGTCAAATCCTCGATATAAGCAGTTCACAGTTTTTTGACCTGCGCGTAAATTATCCTGCCGACTTCGGGCTGTTAATGATCAACCTGGCGCGAGAGCTCTCGCGTGAGATAGCAATGCTGGAGGATGTTATCGGGGACAGTATCGGCTGGCATCTGGAGGAGTAAACTATTGAGGAGTTCTGGGTGCATAATAGTTTATTACGTCACCATGAACCTCTCCTTCAGATACGTCCCAACCATCACCCTCAAATCAACCCTAATTCCCTTGCCCTGTTAATAGCCTGCCCCCGGCTATTAACTCCCATCTTTTCGTAGATTTTCCTGATATGGGTTTTGACCGTATTGGGTGACACAAAAGATTTTTCGGCAATTTCCCTGTTGGATAATCCAGTCACCAGTAATTGCAGAGTTTTCAGTTCCTTGGGGCTCAGGGGTTCGCTGAGTTTAATGGTGGAACCACTTTTCAACTGTTGGTGATCAATATCAGGAAATGTGGCGAGTAACAGGTCGATGTATTCTTTTTGCTGATGGTTGTCTGCCATACGTTGTAGCAGGGTTTTGAGGTAAGGGCCTTCGGCCACAAACAGACTGACATATCCCTGTGGCGCGGCTAACTCTAATGCACTCTCCAGGCTGGACAGGGCCTGCCTGGTTTGGCCGAGGCTTTGCCGTACCAACGCGATGAGCAGGGTCGCTTCGATAACGATACCAAAACGTTTACCGTGTTCAGCATGGAACAGAATTCTGGATAGTAATTTGAGTGCCCTGTCATGCTGTTGCCTGTTTAGATAAGCCCGTGCCAGTAACAGGTATTCGAGTTCAAAGCGGGGATCGACATCATCGTTTGGGTCAAGCTTGCAGGTATCCACCCAATTATTCAGTAATTGTGGATTTCCGAGTCGAAATTCAATCAGAGCCTCGTAGTACTCGGCACTGGGGAAAAACCTGAATAACTGGCCGCAGTAATTGATGGCGCGTGCGGTTTCCAGGTTTTCGGCGGCTTCGGCTGGTCGACCCCGTATGCTATACATTAGCGAGCGCAGGTAGTGAATGCCGCTACGCATGGTTTGCCAGTCTTCGTAAGCGATTAAATCTATACTTTTTTGAAAGGCGTTCTCAGCCTCGGTGATCAAATTTAACTCATGCAATAGTTCGCCCTTGATAAAATATAAAGCTGCCGTATCAGGCATGCCGCCCCAACCGCGCTCAACAATGGTTTTCTCGGCCTGATCGGCTACTGAAATACCTTCACTCAACTGGCCCTGCCTGGACCTTAGCCGCATTAACGAGCACACGGCGGGAATATAGGCCACCAGGCTGTTGTGCTGCAGGCTGACTTCGATGGCCTGTTTTAGCGTGCGCTCGGCGCTATCGATCTGCCCGGTAAAAAGATAGGCAGCGCCGAGCAGGAGCTTGGTGGCTGTCTGGCTAAGACTATTGGATTCGTCGGTCAGGTAGCGCTGGGCATGTTCGATGAGCTCTATGGTGTGCCAGGTTTCGCCCCGGTGCATCGCCATGAACGCGCGCAGAATCATTACCTGTCCACGAATCATGTCCTGCTCAATTGCCGGATAAATATCGTTGTATTCCGACTCCAGCAAAAGCTCGATTTTCTGCAACCAGGGTTCGACGTATTGTTCGGTACCGGTAAACAATACCCAGGAATATATGATCAGGCGTTTCGGATTACCACAGATCTCAGCTTCTGGCAGGGCTTTATACCAGTTCAACAGGGTCGAAACTCTACCCTGATGAAAAATTTCCATACCGTGGAGTTCGATCATCTCCGCAGCCCGGGCATAGTTTTTGGCACTCAGAGCATGGCGGATGGCATCATTTAAATAACCATGCGCCTGAAACCATTGACAGGCTTTATCATGTAACTGCGCCGATAGCCCGGCATATTGTAATTCGAGTTGATTAGTTAGCAGGTCGGCAAATAAATGATGGTAGCGGTACCATTCGCGCCGGTTATCCAGTGGCACGATAAACATATGGTCTTTTTCCAGTTCGGCCAGTATTTCATTACAACCGACAAGGCCGGTAACTTCCGCGCACAACGGGCCATTAAGCCGTTCCAGAATCGATGTTCGCAATAGAAAATCTCGACGCTCTGTGCTCTGCCGTTCAAGCACTTCCTCGGTCAGATAATCCATGATGTGACGATCGTTACCAGCAAAACTCTGTATAAACTGACTGCTATCGGTAGTGCCCTTTAGTGACAATGCGGCGAGTTGAATACCGGCTATCCAGCCTTCGGTGCGGTTTTCCAGAACGGCAATATCGGCCGAATTGAGTTGGAGTTGCAATACCGAATTTAACAGCGTTTCCGACTCCGGGCGTATAAAGCGCAGTTCATTTTCACCGATTTCGACCAATTGACCGCGAGCGCGAAGGCGCGGCAACGGCATCGGCGGCACATTCCGGCTGGTGATAGCGAGATAAAAATGACTCGGCCTGTGTTCAAGCAAAAAACGCAGGGATTCGTGAACAGACTCCTGGCTTATAAAGTGATAGTCGTCCAGCACCAGTATTAAAGGCTGGCCGGCGCTATTGAGTTGATTCACCAGGGAAGGTAACAGGCCTTTCAGGCCTGGGCTTTGCGCGCCCTGGAACATTTTTAATTCGTTGTTACCGAAGTCTTTAATATGGCGGGAAACAGTCGCGATAACGTGCGCCAGGAAGCGGCTCGGATCATTATCCTCCTCATCCAGAGAAAGCCAGGCAATAGGCAGACTTTGTTGTTCCAGCCAACTGGCCATCAACGTGGTTTTACCGAATCCGGCAGGTGCTGACATCAGGGTTAACGGCTTCGGGTTATCGTTTCCCAGTAGTTTATATAATCTTTGCCGATCAAGAATATCTTCCCTTGAGCTGGGTATCTCCAGTTTGGTGGTGAGTATGTTGTTCGCCAATGATTCCATAACATTTCTGCACGATCTATGTGTGATCAGTCAATTTGGATACAGGGTCTCCGGTCGAAAGGTTATCAGAGATTACCCAAATACTCATAATTCATTGGAAAATTACCCTGTTGCTATGAGGCTTCCCATCGCTAAAACAGTAAAATTCACCTGCTTCATTTTCAGACTCGTGACTTAATCGAATTACCTGTGCCCTGCGGGAACCCGGCATGCCTGGATGACGCTTCTGTATTGGATGATGTCGCGAGCGTCTGATATTTATTTGGCATAATAGTGACAATACGGTGATTCGAATTACCTTGAGTAGAAATTGTTATGCAACAAAAATTTATTATAGATCTGGAAACCGCCAGGCGTGTAGCTATGGCCGCCGAAGAGGAGGCCGATCGAAATGGCTGGAAAGTTGTGATCGCGATCGTCGACGATGCCGGTCACCTGATGTATTTGCAACGTGAAAAGGTACAGCTGGGCAGTATCGAAACAGCGATCAAGAAAGCCAAGGTTGCACTGATGTATCGCCGGTCTACCCAGCTTTGGGAAGAAATGGTCGACGGTGGCCGTTACGGCTATTTGAATATGCCGGGTATGTTGCCGCTGGATGGCGGTGAGCCGCTTTTTTACGAAGGTGAAATTGTCGGTGCGATCGGTATCAGTGGCGTAAAGTCAAATCAGGACGGACAAATCGCGCGCGCTGGTGCGGCCGTGATGTAATTCGGTACCCGGCGACTATTCTATGAATGTCAACGATTAACGGATCAAACCGGAATAACCAGCGGCACATTCAAAAACACACCAAACTCCTGCGCAATATTGCAACTCACGCGTGCATGAACCCTGCCCTGTTTGTCACGAAACGACTGTTCACGGGTAGTCGGGAAAACACCCTCATGCCAGATATTCGGGTGAATATATAAGCCTTGACTACCGTCGCACCAGAGAGCGACTATCTTATCGAGGCTTAAATCATCACCGGGTAAAGCAGCAGGGACCACGAAAGGCCTGCCATCCACAGGATAAAAAAGCTGCCCGCCGTCGGGATGATAATTCATATGCCATAACAGAACACGCTCGACTTTTGCCTGGCTTTGTTCGTTAGCATCCTCAGGGTTACAGGACCAACCGAGCACATAGTCGCCGTCCACAGCTTCGTTTCGTCCTCGCAACACATCACCAACCCATTCGCTATGGAAAATGCCTTCGACAGTACCACCCTCGTCGCCGGTATCTGCGTCGACGGGTCGCCAACTCTGGGCAGGCCAGCGCACAATTTCGATATCAAACGCATCGGCATCATCCACCAGAAAACCATAGCCCTTCACGCTGTCGGCATCAGCTATTATCAGTTGCACATCATGCCAGGGTAATTGCCCGGGTACATCAGGCTCAAGATAGTTGACGGCTTCGAGTACAGCATTCATATCAACACCTTTGTAAGTCTAATATTCTCTTTCCGGGGCCAGAGCTCAGATTCCAGACTCCAGGCACTACGACGAGCACTGTTTTGATCATCCATCCTCGTTTGTGCTAATAAATTTAGTCCGAACCTGACTGCCTTGTTCGCCAGGCCTGCGTGCGCCGCATCACCTTTCGGGTAATAAAAAGATGAATTAAACGCGCACAAACGTTGGTGTAAAATATCATCATACCCATTGCCGCGGCGGGCGCAATATCGCCGGCATCATCCATGTTTAACACCGCAACCGAGGCTAAGGCAGTGTCTGGCGAATAGAGAAAGATAACCGCAGATACAGTCGTCATTGCATTGACAAACAGGTAAATCGAAATATCAAGAATGGAAGGCAGACAGACCGGTACAGTGACCCTGGAAAACAACTTGTAAAACGGTTGTTTCAGTGAAGACGCTACTGACTCGAATTCACGGTCCATTTGTTTTAGCGCGGTTACCGCGGTCAGGTGCGAAACCGTATAGAAATGCGTTACCGTACAGATCACCAGTATAATCATAGTGCCGTAAATACCATTTATGGGATTGGCCGGGTCATTGAAGAAAAAGATATAGGCCAGTCCAAGCACCATACCGGGCACGGCCATCGGCATCATTGCGAGAAACTGAAAAGCTGAACGCGTTGAGATAAAGCCATTGGTTTTTTCTACCACGTAAGCACCACTAAACACCACAATGGTACCGATCAAGGCGGTCCATAAGCCAAGCTGAATAGAGTTAATATACGAATCCCAGCCACCACCATCCATCACTTCAAAATTGTAATTGACGAGACTTAACGATAAATCATAGGGCCAGAATTTAATTAGTGCGGCGTACTGACAAACACCGATCAGACCAACGATAAATATCGCCACAAGTGAACAGTAAGCGAGACAAATTAAATCAAATTGCTTATGCGGTTTAGGTTCATAAGGTACCGATCGCGAGGACAATAAAGCAACCTGCCGCTTTTGAACAGCACGATCAATAGAAAAAGCCAGCAATGCCGGTATTAATAATACGACGGACACTACCGCTCCCATTTCAAAATTCTGCTGCCCTATAACCTGCTTATAAATGTCAACCGCAAGCATATTGTACTGACCGCCAATAACCTTAGGTAAACCGAAATCGGTAATAACCAGATTAAAAACCACAAAAGCTGCTGAGATTAATCCATATCGAGCGCCGGGAATGGTGACAGTCCAGAATGTTTTCCATCGACTCGCACGCAATGAAATAGCCGCCTCGTATAATCTGGCATCCGATATTCCAAGTGCAGTAGTAATAATAATTAACGCATGCGGAAAGGTGAAAAATACAGAACCGATAACTATGCCGATAGGACCATATATCGACTCACCAAACAACAGCTCTTTCAACATACCCTGATTACCGAACAGATAGACAAGCGCGATACCGGGCAATAACGAAGGCACCAGAATCGGTATCATTGCAACAAGTTTGAAAACACCCTTGAATCGCATCGTACTGCGGTTAATCGCATAGGCAAAACCAAATGCCAGCGCAACAGTAATAAAGGTACTGATAGCAGCAATAGTCAGAGAATTACCAATTGATTTGAAAAGCGAAGGCGTAGAGAAATAAGATCGATAATTGTCCAGACCGGTCGAACTCGAAGGTCTCAGCACAACCCGACGAAATTTATTCGATTCAAATTCATGCCAGTCGGTATCAGCGATGCGATTGCTACCCACCAGAAAGGAACTTTCCGCCTTAATCTGTCTAAGTTTGTATTTTGTAGGACTTCGAAAACTGAAATCCGGGAAAAACGTCGTTACCGACAACCGACCGTCTGAACTGGTGGCTAACTCTTCAGGCATTAAAACCTGCAAGTCATCATTAATTGCTTTGGCAGTAACCGCCTCACTCCAGCCGTCTCCATTGTTTACCTGAAACTCAAAATTACCCAGGTCAAAAGCAAAGGTCGAGAACGATTTTGACAGCATGGCATAGAGGGGAAACGCCAGGGTAATAATCAAATACAGGCCGATAACCAGCATAAAGATCGACATCATGCGGTCGTCTTTACTGGTTTTAGCTCGAATCAGCGGCGCTTTAGAGGATTCTATTGCCATATCGATAGCGCTCATGGTTTATTACCCTTGCGAGGCGGGGAATACCCAAAGCGAACTAGCCGGCAGCTCAATGCTAATATCTTTACCTTCTTCAATACCGAGACGTCGAATCGCATTGATTGACATATCTGCTTCAAGCTCAACAACACCCAGTGCCTGATTGACTAAGGCCACACGCCAGAAAGAACCGAGAAACTCCATATTGACTACGGTAGCCTGAAAGCTATTCTGGGTTGATTGCTGATCTGTCGAAGGGACAATATCTTCAGGACGGATTGCAACAATTACGTTTTCTTTATCCGGGCGATCATGATCCCGGGTTTGTAATTCGATTTCACCGATACGAACCGTATTTTTACTACCTGATTCACCATTGATCTGATTCATCGCACCGATAAAGTCGGCGACAAACAGCGTGCCGGGTTCACGATA
>JAAEOZ010000425.1 GCA_024222685.1 Gammaproteobacteria bacterium
GTTCGAGCTGACGGGCAATTTTAAACCTTAACCGATCCGATTTTCGAAACAGTGTGGACTGTTGCTCTGCACAGTCAGGAATGCCTGCAAAGCAGTCGAGTAGCATTTTCTGATCGGCGGCATCAATCAGCTCCAGATAGATTTCCAACTGGTGCAATAACCAGTGAGTCTGGATTTCCTCGGTATTACGGTAGGGCCGATTATCGAAATCGATGCGATAGTTTTCGTATTGGTATAAGCCCAGGTCGCGCAGTACAAAGTCAGTCATGGATTGATTTAGATTACCGAAGAACAGCATTTGCAGTATCTGGTAAATGTGCTGATTCAGTATGCTTATAATGCAGTCATCTTCGAGCAGACCCAGGAAAAAACCAGCTTTATTTTCCCGGATTAAATAATCATCCAGTTGCTGTCGTTTCAGGCTTTTCAAAACTGTTGGTTCATGGTGACTCTGGATTAATTCTGCTTTGTTAAACAGGCAAAGAATCTGTTCGCTTTGAAGCTGTGGATCCACTTCTAAAAAGGCTCTGGTTTTAAGTTCGTGAATCGCTGCCGGTATCGAGCCGATCTCGGCATAGTTGAGCTTGCTCTGGCGAAATAAAGTGGTTGAGCGATTAAGTAGACGAACGATTAGTCGTTGGGCGTCGTCGCTGAGCTGTTCGAAATCGTTTAAAAATGCGAGGCATTCGGTATCGAGGATGTCGGCATATACAGTTTCGACATGCCTGAATAGTGCCCTGACATTGTCGAGGTAATAAGTCGCAGGCAAATCAGGTTGCATGAAACGGCTGTGCTCGATGCTTAGCTCAGTAAAATATCGTGAACATCCCGGTATTTTTGCCGGGTTTTGTCGATGATTTCCTGGGGAAGCAGTGGGGCGGGCGGCGTCTTGTCCCAGTCCAGGGTTTCCAGATAGTCGCGAACGAACTGTTTGTCATAACTCGGTGGGCTGATGCCGGTACGATAGCTCTCGGCGGGCCAGTAACGCGATGAGTCTGGTGATAAAATTTCATCAATCAGCACGATCTGATCGTCTGCATCGACACCGAATTCAAATTTGGTGTCGGCTATTATAATTCCCCGATCTAATGCATATATCGACGCCGTCTTATAAAGCTCAATACTAATTCTTTTTATTTGTTGTGCTTTTTCTTCGCCGATTAGATCGACGGTGTCTTCGAAGCTGACATTGATATCATGATCACCAACTGCAGCCTTTGTCGATGGCGTGAATATCGGCTCGGGTAATCTGGCCGCCTGTTGTAATCCTGCGGGAAGCGGTATGCCGCATATCTCTCCGGTGGCCTGGTAATCCTTCCATCCCGAGCCAATAACATAGCCGCGCACGATGGCTTCGACGGGCAGTGTTTTTAGCCGCCTGACTATAATTGAGCGGCTTTTGAGTTGCTCGTAGTCTTCGCTGGACAGATAATCCCGTAGATTTAAACCGGTTAAATGGTTGGGCACGATATCGACTGATCGCTCAAACCAGAAATTAGAAACCTCTGTTAATAATCTACCCTTGTCTGGAATACCCTGGTCGAAAACAACATCGAAAGCCGATAGTCGATCAGTGGTGATGATAAGCATGTGGTCTGCATCGATGGCGTAAATGTCGCGTACCTTGCCACGGCCGATTAATTCCAGATTGTCGATATGGGTTTCGCGTATTACAGAAGAAGTCATGGATTTGCAGGGAGATTAAGAAAATATGTCGGGCGGGATCATATCATACTGATCGGTGGTCTGGTGGGCGCTCTTTCAGGGCTAAGGCGTGCAGTAAATCTGGCTTCTTTGCTAAAGTGTTCAGTGATCTAAGCAGGTTGAGGGCCGCCGTAACCCTCTACAATTATTATATTTGCTTTGCCTGCATTTTCTCGTAACAA
>JAAEOZ010000426.1 GCA_024222685.1 Gammaproteobacteria bacterium
ATGAATGTTTCTACTTTTATAAAGTATATCCAGTGTTTCACGGTTATAGCGTTTACCCTTGCAAATGTCACAGGTGACATAGACATCGGGCAGGAAATGCATTTCCACACGCGTGACGCCATCGCCCTGACAGGCTTCACAACGTCCGCCTTTAACATTGAAGCTGAATCTTCCTGGCTTGTAACCGCGTGAACGCGCTTCCTGCGTGCCTGAGAATATTTCTCGAATCGGCGTAAACAGTCCTGTATAGGTGGCTGGGTTAGAGCGCGGCGTTCTGCCGATTGGACTCTGGTTAATATCGATTACTTTATCGAAATGCTCGAACCCGGAAAATGATATGTAGTCGCCGGCGTTGAGATTGCTATTATTGATTTCGATGGCAGCCAGTTTGTATAGCGTTTCGTTGATCAGTGTCGATTTTCCCGAACCTGAGACGCCGGTTATACAGGTAAGTAGACCGATCGGTAATTCAAAGTCCACAGATTTAAGGTTATTGCTACTGGCTCCCTGAATTCTTAATAAACGGTCTTTGTCCAGCTTGATGCGCTTGCTGGGTATATTAATCTGCCTGGTACCGTTTAAAAATTGCCCGGTTATGGAGTCTTTGTTACTGGATATCTGATGAGCATCTCCTGTGGCGATAATCTGTCCACCATGAATGCCGGCTCCCGGCCCAATATCAACAATAAAGTCGGCCGCTGCTATTGCATCTTCATCGTGCTCAACGACAATCACGGTATTGCCAAGGTCGCGTAAAAAGGTCAAAGTTTTCAGGAGTCGATCATTATCACGTTGGTGCAATCCGATAGAAGGTTCATCGAGAATGTACATCACACCAACCAGGCCTGCGCCGATCTGGCTGGCGAGACGAATACGCTGAGCTTCTCCACCGGACAATGTCTCAGCACTGCGGCTCAATGATAGATACTCAAGACCGACATTAACCAGAAACGTCAGGCGCTCACGGATTTCCTTGTTGATCTTTTCCGCAATTTCTCCTTTTTTGCCGGGTAAATCGAGTTTCTCGAAAAAGCTCAGGGCCTCGTCGATAGGTAATCGCGCAATTTCTGGCAAGGTTATATTGTTGATAAATACATGCCGTGCTGCCTCATTTAAACGTTCTCCACAACAGGCCTCGCATGCCTGGTTTGAAAGAAATTTCGCAAGTTCTTCACGAACAGCGGTTGATTCGGTGTCCCGGTAGCGCCTTTTCAGATTTGGAAGAATGCCCTCAAACGGATGCTTCTGGACGCGCTTATCTCCACGTTCGTTGTGATAAC
>JAAEOZ010000427.1 GCA_024222685.1 Gammaproteobacteria bacterium
ACTTCGGATTTGTCGACTTCTCCACGCTTGAGAAGCGGCAGTTTTTTTGTGAAGAAGAACTACGCCTGAACAGCCGATTTTCAAATGATCTTTATCTAGGGGTCGTTGCAATTCGTGGCAGTCAATTAATGCCACAATTGAAAGGTGATAGTAAAATTATTGAGTATGCGGTGAAAATGCGGGAATTTTCACAGACCAGTTTACTCAGTAGTTATGCTGCTGAAAATCGTTTGAATTCGATTCATATCGATTCCATGGCAGATATGATTGCAGATATACACGAGCGGGTACCTCATGCCGAAGCTGGCAGCAAATGGGGTTCAGCGGAATCTATTCAAAAATGGAGTAATGAAAATTTTCAGCAGATAGAGAGCGCTATCCCGCAATCTTATCTCCCCACTTATTTCACAGATCTGAAGGCATGGTGTCGGAAAAATTTTAACCGATTACGCACCACTATAGACCAAAGACAGCAAAATGAATTTGTACGTGAATGCCATGGCGATCTACATCTGGGAAATATGGCCTTTCTCAACAATCGATGTACTGCTTTCGACTGTATTGAATTTAACGAAGAGCTGCGTTGGATTGATACTATCAGCGAAGTCGCCTTTGTCGTTATGGACTTACAGGCCAGGGGCTATGAAAAACTATCCTGGCGTTTTCTCAATCACTACCTGGCAATAACTGGAGACTACGAGACTTTGAGTCTTTTATCATACTATGTTGTTTATCGGGCACTGGTCAGAGCTAAAGTTGAGGCACTGCTGGTTTGCACCAGTAATTCTGCCAACAGTCTCGGCAGACATGAATATCGCCGCAGTATGCATTTTTTAGACCTGGCTCAATATTGGTCTCAAAGCAGAAGTCCTCGACTTATCATAATGCACGGCCTGTCCGGATCCGGCAAATCGACCGTAGCAGAAAACCTGGCATCAAGATTAGGCGCGATACAGATTCGCTCCGATGTAGAACGCAAACGGCTATTTAATCTTGATGCAAATTCAGATTCTGCATCGTCAATCGATCGAGGAATTTACGGCAGAGATGCCGGTCAACAGACATATAGCCAGCTTGCCAATATTGCCGGTAATCTCTTGTCAAACGGTATAAATGTTATCGTCGACGCAGCTTGCTTAAAGTCCAGCCAGAGAGATTTATTCAGGCGCCTGGCTTTGAAACATAAACTACCATTTTTTCTGATTAGCTGCCTGGCTTCCGAAAAAGAGATGAAGCGACGCATAACTCAACGATTAAAATTGCAAAGGGATGCTTCCGAAGCTAGCCATAAAGTGCTGGAAAATCAATTAATTACTCAGCAAAACCTGTCCACGGAAGAGCTCGAAAATCCAGATACACTGGTTTGCAATCAACCCCAGTTGAGCGACGATCAATTTAAAAAGATTTCAGCGAGTACTCATAACTGACTCGTAGTGGTCTATCCGATGGTATACGATTCACACCGCTGCAATGCGGACAAACAATATTAATTGAATTACTCATCATTTGATTCCTGACTCCAGCCCGCTGTTCAAGCAAATTGCAATCTGCCTTTTCAAATACTACTAAATTGATCTAAATCATATTGACATGGTAATGGAGGCAATATTCTGATATGAGGGCGATTAGAATTGTATCGGTCATTTAATTCTAACCTCGCATTTACATACTAACTCTATTAAAAAATTGCAGCTATGGATAGTCCCAACACTACCGGGCAAATGCAGGCAAATAACAACCTGAATTCCATCGTTTTTATTGGTAACTACCTTCCCCGCCGGTGCGGTATTGCGACTTTTACTACTCATCTGCATAAGGCAATTGAAAACAATGCTGCGAATATTGATAGCTGGGTGGTCGCCATGAATGATCGACCCGAAGGTTATGCCTATCCGCCGCAGGTAAGGCAGGAAATCCATCAGGATCGACTCAGTGATTATAATCTGGCGGCTGATCTGCTAAACATCAATCACGTCGATATCGTCTGCCTTCAACATGAATACGGCATTTTTGGCGGCGAACGAGGGAGTTTCATTATCGAACTGCTGAGTGATCTGAAAATGCCTGTTGTAACTACATTGCATACCTTGTTGACAGACCCAACTGACCGGGAAAGACACATTATTCTCCAGCTTGCCGCTCTGTCTGACAGACTGGTAGTGATGAGCAAGCGCTCGATTAAAATTTTGCGTGATGTTTACAGTGTCGAGGCTGAAAAAATTGTACTGATACCTCACGGTGTCCCTGATGTAGTTTTAGGAAATCCCACTGCTTACAAAAAAAAATTCGGCTTATGCGGAAGAAAAGTATTGCTCACATTCGGTCTGCTTTCTCCCGGCAAGGGAATCGAAACCGTGATTGACGCACTACCTGAAATTCTGCGCGAAGTTCCAGATGTGACCTATATGGTGGTTGGTGCCACACACCCTCACCTGAAAGCGACTCAAGGGGAAGATTATCGAATAAACCTCCATAGACGCGCTAACAAACTCGGCGTTGAAGAAAATATAGTGTTTCATGATCATTTTGTTGATAACGAGGATTTAATAGATTTTGTCGGTGCGGCCGATATTATTGTCACACCTTATCTTAATCGAGCCCAAATCATATCCGGCCCTTTGTCCTATGCAATTGGTATGGGTAAAGCAGTTGTTTCTACTCCGTTCTGGCACGCAGAAGAATTACTCGACAATGGTCGGGGCAGGCTTTTCCCTTTTAGAGACCATAATCGTCTATCGGCCGAAGTAACCGATCTGCTGACGCATCCACAGACACTGCAGGATATGGGACAAAAAGCCTGTGACTATGGGGGCCAAATGGGATGGCAGCAGGTCGGCAACCGCTATCTCGATATATTCAAAAAAGCAGGACAGCGTCGCCTGCGAAAATGTATTCCTGCTCACAAGTTAAGCCCATTAAATCTGCGGCAGCAGGCATTGCCCGAGATCAAACTGGATCACCTGCGACGCATGACTGATGGCGTTGGTATGTTACAACACTCAAAATTCAATGTACCCGATAGAAGTCACGGCTATTGTGTTGACGACAACGCTCGCGCGCTCATCGTTGCAGTATGCGTACAGGCACTTAAACCCCATGACAGAGCACTGGATGAATTAATTTCCGTTTATCTCAGCTTTCTTGACCATGCATTCAATGCCGATATAGGTCTGTTTCGAAACTTTATGTCTTATGACCGGCGATGGTTAGAGGAGGAGGGCTCGGAGGACTCCCATGGCCGCTCTATCTGGGCGCTGGGTACTTTGATTGCCAATGGCCTCAATGAAGGGCAGGTAAACCATGCCAGGGGTCTATTCCTTGCGGCATCAGATATTGTAGAAGGCTTTACTTCACCACGTTCGATTGCGTTTTCGATTATAGGCCTACATGCATTCCTCTCCCGATATCCGGAAAATCATGCTATCCGTGAAAAGTGTATGATCTTCTCAGATAAATTTATGCACTGGTTTGCTGACAATTCTGACGAAGACTGGCCCTGGCTGGAAAATACCCTGACTTACGATAATGCGCGTATACCACAGGCGTTGCTAATGTCTGCTCGACTGTTCAATGACAACGAAATGGAGCAGGCAGCCCTGGCTGCATTAACCTGGTTAAACAATATCCAACGGGACGATTCAGGGCGTTATTTTTCGGCAATCGGTAATCACGGCTGGTTTAAACGCGGTACTGTCAAGGCAAAGTTTGATCAACAACCTATTGAAGCGGCAGCAATGGTTAGTGCCTGTATCGAGGCATTTTACACAACCCGGGATGAGAACTGGATCGTCAGTGCTTACCGATGTTTAAACTGGTTTCAGTGTGACAACGAGCTTCATGTATCGCTATATGATCACGCCACCGGTGGCTGTCGTGATGGATTACAGGTCTGTAGTGTTAATGAAAATCAGGGAGCGGAATCAACCCTCTGCTGGTTAATGGCTTTACTCGCCATATACCAGTTTCGAGGTCAGGGTGAAAACAAACACAGTTAAAGGACGCAAAGACTCCGGAAAAGACCCCACCTATCCCCAGTCACAGCCTGCCCTATAGAGTTTTACCATTGACCCGGTTATATCTGAGTCTTGCCATTAACTCGGGAACATTCAGGATTGCTATACCGCAACGTTGATCAGCAGACGCGTAGGCAATAACCAGCTGGTCGTTAACAATCATCGAACCACAGCTATAAACGACGTTCGGTACATAACCTTCCCGGTCATTTTGATTGGGAACCAGTATCGGCTCATCTATGCGACTCATAACTTTTGTCGGATCATCCAGGTTCAATAGCGTAATACTGAGACTGTAGGTCCGCAATGGTCCAACACCATGAGTAATAACCAGCCAGCCTTCCGGTGTTTCAATCGGTGAGCCTCCGTTCCCTATCTGGAAAAACTCATAGGGGAACATTGGTGTTTGAATGATGGTTGATTCTTTCCAGAAATGCACATTTTCGGAAAACATGATGGCATTATTTTCACCATCCTGACGTGACAACATTACAAACTTGCCGTTTATTTTTCTGGGGAATAGCGCCATACCCTTACCATGAGCCTGTTTACCATTCAGTGTACTAATCTTAAAGGTAATAAAATCGCTGGTTTCAATTAGCTGCGGTAATATTGTTTCACCGTTGTATGCGGTATAGGTTGCGTAATAGATAATTGTGCCATCGTCCTCGACAAATCTTACAAATCGTGCGTCCTCAATGCCTGCTTTTTCCGACTCGGAAACCGGGAAGATTACTCTTTCAGAAATCTGATGATCACGACGAAATTTAACCTCGTAATTCGACCGGGAGAGCCACATCGCCATTTCGGTGGCCTCCTCACGATCCTGAGAACGAATATAGCTCCCAGTGTAATGATTGGAAATTTTCTGCTCGAGAGCACTGAATGTAAACTGCTCCGGAAGATCGCCAAGCAGCCAGTTAAGGACCTTACTGCCGGCTCCCATGTCTTTGAGTTTTAGTCTGAACAACTCCCTGTCATAACTTAAATCGGTGTGAATTCTTGGCGTTCGTACATACTGACTTTGTGCATCAAAATAAATATCATTATTAGAATCGATTATCCCACTACGAAACTCTATTGATGATATATGCCCTTCACCCACAGCGCGGAAACTCATAATAAATCTGGTTGAATCCTCCGAATCATTCTCCAGGTTCGGTACCGACACTATAGATGGATTAAACAGTGCGGCTGCCTCTACAGAGTACTCGGCAGTGAAATAGGAGCCGATCAGGTATTTCATTTCCTCGCTTAACTGTTTGTTATCAGGTAAGTGCTGTGAAACAAGGTCGAAATTTCTCTTCAGGGCTTCCCTGAAATAACGGTGACGATGAGAAAAATCGTGCATGATGGAATCCAGCAACTGCTTTGCTCTAGTCTCATCAAGATTCAAAACACGATCAGCGATTCTATAGATACGGTCAGTCGTCGGTGGGATATAAGGACGTAAAATTACTCGACTGATATTTGCATCGATAATAATCGGCACGCGCCGTGCCTGAGGAACAGGAGGAATAGATTTAATGTCTGCCATGAAAATTACTTAAATAGCCAAATGCTACAAATCCGATAATATAACCATAGTAGAGTAACTGACAAGCCATTCGTTTAATAAATGATTTATCACAGTTTATGCATTTGGTGCTGGCAAACTTTTTTAATCGGCGTAGAGTTTAGCCCTGACAGCAATAAATTATGTATGATGACTGACTGGCAACAGGTCTTCCATGAAAATTGCAATGTTAAGTCCCCTGTCCTGGCGGACACCTCCTCGCCACTACGGTCCATGGGAAAACGTAGTAAGTCTTCTCACTGAGCAACTGGTATCGATGGGCGTAGATGTTACGCTTTTCGCCAGTGGCGACTCGATTACCAAAGCTAAACTGTCCTGGGTCAGTAGACGAGCTTATTCTGAAGATTCTAACATCGACCCGAAAGTCTGGGAGGGACTGCATATTGCAAAATTATTTGAGCGGGCTGAAGAATTCGATCTTATCCATAATCACTACGATTTTCTTCCTCTGAATTACTGCCACTTTACGCAAATTCCGATTCTGACCACGATACACGGGTTTTCCTCACAGGCAATTGTACCGGTATACAAGAAGTACAATGACTTTAGCCATTACGTTGCAACCAGCGAGGCGAATAAAAATAAAAGTCTCAATTACATCACCACCATCCACCATGGTATCGATATCCGGCAATTCACTTTCCGCAGGAATAGCGATGGCTACCTGTTATATTTTGCACGAATACATCCGGAAAAAGGACTTCACAACGCTATTCGACTTGCACGACTTGTCGACAGGCAACTTGTCATTGCCGGAATCGTACAGGATGAGATTTACTTCAGGGAAAAAATTGAACCATATATCGATGGAACATCAATTCAATATATCGGCCCGGTAGGCCCTGAACAAAAGCCAAAAATACTTGGCGGAGCCCTGGCTCTTTTACATCTCATTGACTACGACGAAGCCTTCTCTCTCAGTGTTATCGAAGCACAGGCCTGCGGGACGCCCGTAATAGCGTATGATCGCGGTTCAGTAGCCGAACTCATTCGTCACCATAAAACAGGTTTTATCGTTAGTGATCTGGAGGCTGCCATACAGGCCACTAATAATATTGGAACTTTAAACCGACGCGACTGCCGTTTCGAAATCGAAAAGAATTTTACCTGCGAGCGTATGGCAAAAGACTACCTGGATGTATATCACGAAATTCTCGATCAACGTGAAAATTTTCGACCCTGGGGTCACTATGAAAATCTCCATGAAACCGATAATCACAAAGTTAAGGAATTGATTGTTGAACCGGGCGAACGGCTAAGCCTGCAAAAGCACAAACGTCGCGCCGAGCACTGGACGGTTGTCAGCGGCGAAGCCCTGGTCACGGTTAATCATGACGAACTCGCCCTTAAACAGGGTATGTCAGTTGATATACCCAGAGGTGCGGAACATAGAATCACCAATCCTGGAGATATACCGCTGGTACTGGTAGAAGTCCAGATGGGCGATTATTTCGGAGAAGACGATATCGTCAGGCTCGAGGATGATTATCACCGCAACAGTTAGTTGTCTAAAGATTGTTCCATGCGATCTTATTCCCGGGGGCAAACCCTGGTGCGTACCCGATCTGGAAATTTAATTTCAGTTTATGTCTATCTGGTTAAGTATTGAAGACAATATCCGGCTTCCTGGTTTTTCTTAACCCCTCCGTCCATTCTGCTATTTGGCGATGTATCAAATATAGTCCGAGCTTCCTCATTTTTTCCTATTTTCTTGCTCATTTGATTCTCAAATTGGAACTACACTATTAGAAATACAGATTTTGGGAGTTACGAGATGTTTAGAGTACTTATTGTCGCAATACTGTTGATTCCAGTCCTTTTCATGTCGGGTTGCGGTAGCTCTTCTTCCTCATCAGCAGCTACAGCAAGTTCTACCATAGCTAGTTTTGTTATTGTCGATACCAATCAGGCGGTTTGTTACGACTCCTTAGGTGCAACCATTACCTGTGGTGCTTCCTATGCAGGTCAAGATGCTGAATATGCAGGCCCTGCCCCTGACTACACAAACAATGGCGATAGCACAGTTACTGATAACAACACCAGCTTAATGTGGGCAGCAACCACAATAAATAATGTCGATTATGCTGATTCGGTGACGACAGC
>JAAEOZ010000428.1 GCA_024222685.1 Gammaproteobacteria bacterium
TAATTATGCTGAATATTTGATTCGCATCGGCGTTCTCAAGCGCAAAATTTCAGGCGGTAGCGTTTCCGCCGAAGGCGCTGAAGCATATGCCATTTTGCTCTCAATTTATGTCACCTGTAAGCTTCGCGGTATGTCTTTTCCCAAATACCTGAAAGAAAGTTTGAAGCATTACATAAAAACAGGCAAACCCCTATCGTTGAAATCATATCGAGATACTACAGCTGTCGTTCCAGAAGTGAAAAAAGCAGCATAACCGGGCAATCATTTAAGGATATTTGTGATGGGGTCAGACATTTATCTCTGAAAACAATCACAGCTTACAAGGTTTTAAGGTTTATGGTGTAATCAAAAATCCCGGGCAACTCGAAAACCGTAGTATTCGTAGCGGTCGTCAGGATTGTCCCAATAGCGATGGGCCGACCGTAGGCGCCACGCACCGCCGTCCCACGAACCGCCGCGCAACACACGGTATTCACCATTATCAGGTCCTTTTGGATCGGCTACTGAATTGGAGGGGTAATCACCATACCAATCCTGACACCACTCATA
>JAAEOZ010000429.1 GCA_024222685.1 Gammaproteobacteria bacterium
ATGGACACCGCCATCAGTACGACTAGCAGCTGAAATAGTACAGCGCTGATAGTTCGATATCTTCTTCAAGGCATTGAGTATCGTGCCTTCGACGGTTGGTTTTGTTTCATGCAGGGTATTTGTAGATTGTGCCTGCCAGCCAAAATAGCGGGTTCCTTTATAAGCAATCGTAACGCGAAAGTAGTACATACTGGTTGTCTTTTCTGTATTACCTGAATCAAGCACCTACTATAAACCTTTCACTCATTCCCCCCTATACTTCACCTGCAACCCCCGCATAAAACCCCGCAACATCTGATTCTTACACTCCCGATAATGCTTATGCCCCACCTTCCGAAAAAAAGCACTGAGCTCATGCCGACTCATACGTAGATCGACAAGTTTCATTACCGCAAGAATATCGTCATCCCTAAGATCCAACGCAATTTTCAATTTTCGGAAAATAATGTTATTCGTCAGCTTCGTTTCCGGCACTGGTTGAGCACCTTCTCTTTTGCCACGTCGGTCATTGATTAAGCCGTTTAAAAAAGTCGCCAGCAGGGAATCGCCAAGTGCCTGATAATCATCCTGATCTTCTTTTTTCAACCAGTTGCTGACTTGCTCTCGGGTAACTTCGCATTCTGCCTGTGCAAATAGCGCAATCATTTTGTCGTCACCAAAATCAAAGATATAGCGGATACGTCGCAAAACATCATTGTTCGTCATGACTTTATTCCAGGTATTTCTAACCAAACATTGTAACAGCGAAAAAACAAAATCGAGCTCAGGATAGATAATCCTCTAATATTAGCAAGTACTGTCACATGGACCAAAAGGGTGCGCAACTAGTTTAATCTTTATAACGTATTGATTAAATAAATGCGCCACCTTTACTTGCCTCTTTACTTCCTACAAGCGATCAAAAAGCTCAGGCAACACTTTCGGATGCAGATGATGACCATCTATATGGTATTGCTGATTACTCTCGCCATTATCGCTTACGGTTAAGTCGTATACATCAAGAAATTCGAGATTTTTAGATTCGCTGCTTTGTTGCAAATATTGATTAAACAACCGAATGACCTCACCAAGTTCATTCTGGTGTTCTTTATCCTGAGGCGGCAAAAGTTCAGTATTCGGTGCGGGAACGCCGTAAAGTATCACTTCATGCTGACCTGGCTCAGCGAGGCGAACAACCGAATTAAGGTAATCTTCAACGAGTTGTGAGATTGACTGATGATAATCGATATTCTTATCGTGATGCACTTTGAGTATGCCTTCTGACACTCGACAATCTATTTCGCCAAATCCGAGTACGACGACGCTCTGTGGTGGAATCGCCGATAAAAAACAGTCCAGGCTTGCCTGATATTCATTCAGATTATTGCTGGCTAAATGCCATGCTTTGCTGCCGGTAATCAATGTGGATAGTATTTTATGTGCCACACCTCGATAATTAACAACCACCTCCGACGGCGAGAGTGCATGGCTCTCGGCGATGAAAAATATTGCCTTCTCGGCTTTCTGCTGATAAAGCTCAGGATGAAGCGAGCGTTCCTGAAGCAATTCTCTCAGGCAATCTTTGCTTTACCAATGAGTAGTTCGTAAGTATCTGTTGCGCTCAGGTTTGCACAGCCCAGGCCTGCATTGGCAACTTTAAGCGCGTCGTCGGTAACCTGCATGAGCAGGAGGGTTTTGAACAGATGAATATATATCTTCGGCAAATCGGGATTGATATCGTTTGCCTGAAGAAAAAGGGTTACCGCTTCTGACAGCCTGCCCTGCTTTCGGTAACATTCAC
>JAAEOZ010000430.1 GCA_024222685.1 Gammaproteobacteria bacterium
GTCGAAATAGATCAGTTCTGAACCGGCGTAGTCATATTTGCGCAGGTAGCGGTGGGCGCAATAGTTGACTTTTTGCACGAGATAACCGCAGTCGAATGACTCCAGTGGTTCCGAATCGATGTCGATGGCGATGTTGTTCCGGGCGGGCGGCTTCTTCCGCATAACGGCCCCGCCCCCCAGATGGGTTTCGATGTAGGTGTCGTGTGGCGGCATCATCGCTATGATGTTTTGGTACAACCCCGATGCTGCCTTGGAGCCGAAATATCCCGTCATGCCCTTGCCCTTATGCGTTTCATGAAGGCCAAGAATAGACGCTATTAGCTATGGAGGCAAGCTGATTCGACAATATCCACGCAATAAATTTCACGTCTGATGAATTGGGGCTCTGTAGATTTCCATAATGAATGTGTCACGTTAAAAACGCATCGGTATGGGAGGTGCTTTAACAAGTGGCAGGATGGGAAATCAGGTAGGCATAACGCCTTTCGCTTATTCTTTATGCTTAAATTTACTTTAATTCAGTTTAAGCTCACCAAAATATTACCTGATTACCTATGAATCTAAGCCTGAGCCGCTAAAATGTGCTATACTGTAAGTATAGGTAATGTAAAGAGAATAGCGATGAAGAAGAACGCAATTCAGTTTCA
>JAAEOZ010000431.1 GCA_024222685.1 Gammaproteobacteria bacterium
AAATCATGTATAAATGAAGCATCCAGTTTAATCTCATCAAAAGAAAGATTTTTCAGATAGGCAAGCGAGGAGTAGCCGGTACCAAAGTCGTCGATTGATATACGGACACCGTAACTCTTCAGGCTTTCAATTTTATTTCTGGTCTCCTGGGTATCACGTAGCAGTGCCCTTTCAGTTACTTCCAGAACCAGACATCGATGAGGAAAATCATAGCGGTCTAGCGTTTCGATAATCTGCTCAACAAAGCTAACCTGATGGAACTGGTTAGAACTGACATTAAGCGATACGCTAAAGTTGTCGCTGGAACCATAGCACTCACAGAGATGCCTGTATTGAAGGCAAACAGTTTTTAATACCCAGTGACTTAAATCGATGACAAGGCTATTGTTTTCTATCACATGGATAAATTTCTGCGGCGGTAACAGGCCCTGTTGTGGATGCATCCAGCGCACTAGCGCTTCGGCCCCAATAAACTCTCCTTTGTCATTCACCTGGGGCTGGTAGTAAACCCGTAGCTGGTCACTATGGATTGCATCTTTAATGCCTCTCAAAACCTGGGTTTTGATGACCATTAATTGCTGCATTTCGAGGTCAAACAAATTGCCTCGATTACCGCCCAGTTCCTTGGCCTTGTACATTGCGGAGTCTACATTTTTCATGATCGTTTCATAATTGTCATAACGATCAGGGAAAAACACAACTCCGATACTCGATGTCACCCGGACATCGGTATCTTCCAGTTTGACCGGTTTAGCAATATTTTCCAACAACGATTCAAGCACCTGGTTAATCTGTTCGATCGCTGTATCGGCGTCGTCGCTGATGTCTGACAATACAACGACAAACTCGTCGCCACCCAGTCGAGCAACAAAATCCTCCTTACGAATATCATTTACCAAACGTTGACCAATGCATTTAAGTAACTCGTCACCTGCCTCGTGCCCAAGACTATCATTAACTAACTTGAATCCATCCAGATCGAGTAAAATCACGGCGCCACGACGACCATGTCGCCTGCAGGCCGAAATATAAACGGGTATCTGTTTCTGCAGGTAAGCCCTGTTGGGTAAGGATGTCAAATCATCGTGCAGGGCCTGATGCTCCATATGTTGCC
>JAAEOZ010000432.1 GCA_024222685.1 Gammaproteobacteria bacterium
CTTCAGTCGGAAATACGCGCTGTTATTCCGCTCCATCAGAAAATTCCCTGTGACTCCGAAGCCCTGCATGATCATCCCGCCCCCTGGTGAGAAACGCGGGTTACGCTGCTCCAGTTCAACAATGGTCTCAATGAGTTCCTCAAACGGTCCTTTATGCCCGGGCTTACCAAGACGAATTAATGAAAATAGAAGGCGATATTTGCGACTTACAAGCGCTTTATGAAAATTCAGTAGAGTAGACGGCTGGACAATAATCGTGATCCGAAGAATTCGAAATGGGGTAAGAAACAGTGACCAGAGACCGAGCAGGAAGCGGTCATGTGCCAAAAGATTAGGCGAGCGTTGCCGAGATCGATTGATGATGAGTAGTTGCTGTTTCATAAGAATGCTATCGGCAACAACGGCCCTGGCGCCACCAGGTCCAAGTAGTTTAGTTATTATAGTCAAGTAATAGCAGAATGCCCATGGTAGGGAAGCGTAAATGTGATTGAGTCAAAAACAAGGCTGCCTGGACGGTGACAAACAGGTAATAACTACGAATTCGCCACCCACAGGGCATAAAGGCTCAATAGGAATTCGTACCCCACAGGTAATAAGTTGCCCCTTTTTTGGCAAATTCGACATTATGTAAAATATTCGGTTAACCAGTTTTCGACATTTAGGCCAGGTACGCGAGAAAATTCTCCGGTATTGGCCGTCACCACGATCAGTCCCGTGCTAAGGGCTTGTGCCGCGATAAACATGTCATTAGGGCCGATGAGCATTCCTTTGCGTGACAAATGATGGCGTAACTTTCCATATTCCCTGTCTGCGGGCGATTCCAAA
>JAAEOZ010000433.1 GCA_024222685.1 Gammaproteobacteria bacterium
CTGGATGATTTTCAGTCGCGTGTGCTCGATGTGCGCACTTCGATCGGTGGGCGTTTAAACGCACTTGACGCACAGCGTGAGATTAACGACGCCAGTATTGTGGTTACAAAGAATACCCTGTCGACTCTACGTGACACTGACCTTGCCGAAGCGATTAGTCAGTTAACCCTGGAACAAACTACGCTAGATGCCGCGCAGGCGGTCTTTGCGCGGGTTACCAGTTCTTCGTTATTTAACTTCCTGCGTTAACCGTTACCTGCTGTGAATATGGAAAATTCAACCGGGCTGGACCGGGATACGGAGAAAGCTGTCGAAGCTTACCGTGCCGGTGATAAATCGCGAGCCAAAGCCTGTTGTCGGAAATTACTCAAACGTGATGCCGAAAATTTTAATGCCTTGCAGATCATGGCGATGGCTTTACGCTCGGAAGAACATTTCGAGGTAGCCATTGATTTTTATTGCAAAGCTATGCGGGCGGCACCGCTAATCTCTCTGAAGCATCAAATGTGTGTCGATTTGGCAACCTGTTATCAGGAAATCGATGAATCCGATAAGGCACTGAAGTTACTCGACGAGCTACTGTCAAATGACTTGACCAATACTATTGCCTTACATCGTAAGGGCGTCATTCTACGCTCACGCGGTGAAGAACAGGCTGCTCTGGAATGTTTCCGGCAAATTATTGATTACCCCCCCGAAGTGAGTAGCGGCGCGGATATCACTCGAGGTAAGGCGCACTGGTATCTGTTGAGTTCACCGATTCTGCAACCAACTCGCGAGGATATTTCTCGCGCTGAAGCCGATTTGCTGTGGTTAGAAAATGCCGAAGAAATCGCGCATATTCATTTTGCCTGTTATAACGGTTACGAACGCCTGACGCTTTATGCCGAGGCCTGGCAGGCTTTGAAGCAGGCTAACGAACAGGTCTGGGAAAATGTCCGCTTCGATTTATCTGCTCTGAGTGCCAGCCTGGATCAGGTTTATCAATATATAGAGGCGGCAGAAATTAAGACTGCCGAGCTTGATAATAGCTATACCCCTGTATTTATCGCAGGGCTGCCCAGATCGGGCACTACTTTACTCGAATCGGTTTTGCTCGAGCACCCGGCGGTTTTAACGCGTGGTGAGAGTACGCTGG
Organism: Gammaproteobacteria bacterium; assembly: GCA_024222685.1. GTDB lineage: Bacteria > Pseudomonadota > Gammaproteobacteria. The sequence continues at coordinate 1,139 of JAAEOZ010000433.1, forward strand.
TGGCAAAGGTATTCGAAGAAATAATCGGTGACGAAACTCAATTGCAGAACCTCGGTCAGGCTCACATTAGACATTTCGCTAAAAAACTGGAGAGTTCTTTATTTAAAAAAGCACCCAGGGCAGAAGTGATGATAGAAAAAACACCGAACAATTTTATCTACGCAGCATTGCTGATTGCGTCATTTTCGAAGGTCAAAATAATTCATACCATTAAACAGCCGATCGAGGCCTGCCTGTCGATTTATCGACAACATTTTCTCAGGCAGAGTCAGCAGGCTTACAGTTACGATTTGGTGAGCACTGTTTTGTATTATCGCTGGCATGCGAGAATTACTGATTTATTGCAACAGCGATTTCCACAGTCAGTACTCAATATACAATACGATGATATGGTTAGTGAAAGTAGTCCTGTCTGGCCCCAGATATTTGAGTTTTGTGGTTTGAAATGGGCTGACTCGTACCTTGAGTTTTATCAATCCCGGCGTGAGGTAAAAACCATAAGTGCGTCGCAGGTGCGTCAGGGTGTCACCAATGACTACCAGTCACGCGCGCAACATTACGGCCATGTCGTCGATGAGTTAAAAGATTTACTCAAGCTCGATATTCCCCAGCTACTGGCGATCGCACAGGCTCCGTAAAACGGATAGCGACTAACTTAACGACTCGAATATCCCTGAATTGTTTAACCTTCTCCAGGTTAGAGCCGATAGTACAGGTCTACTGGCGAACGCGAGGGCATAAAATAGTTCTATTGTATGTGATATTTTTCTCAAAACACTTTTCTCGAAAAAAACATCTTAAGATTCCAGAGAATTAGCCGTTAATGCTCCTGAGAGTGTTATTTGAAAGGCAAATGACACGATACATAGATGACCCGCGCTATAGCTGCGCAGTCTTGTTAGGAGAAATACAATGCCACAATTTATCAACACAAATGTAGCCTCGCTAAATGCACAGCGGTCATTGAACGGTTCGCAGAATGCATTGGCTACTTCATTCCAGCGTTTATCGTCTGGTTTGAGAATCAACTCAGCACGTGATGACGCGGCTGGTCTAGCAATCGCAGATCGTCTGACATCGCAGATTCGCGGTTTGAACCAGGCGGTTCGTAACGCGAATGACGGTATCTCACTGGCGCAAACCGCTGAAGGTGCGCTACAGGAAACCACTAATATCCTGCAACGTATACGTGAACTGTCCATCCAGTCAGCCAACGGCTCTAACTCAGATGCTGACCGTGCCGCACTGCAGGGCGAGGTATCTCAGCTGCAGGCTGAAATTACTCGTATTGCCGATACTACTTCATTCGGTGGTCGTAAACTGTTCGACGGTACTTTCGGTCAGGCCCAGTTCCAGGTCGGTGCCGAAGCCAACGAAACCATCGGTTTCGCACTGGCGGATACCGATGCGACTCAAATTGGTGTTTATCGTACCGATCTGGAAGGTGCCGGTGCCAACGTTGGTCTCGGTCGTGGTACTGCCACAGCAACTACAGCGGCTGCCAACAACACTACTGCCGGTGCAATTACACTGACTGGTGCTGGTACTTCGACTGTAACAGCCACAGCAGCTGATTCAGCACGCGAAGTTGCATCATTAATAAATGGCGCATCATCGACTACCGGTATTACCGCCGATGCACGAACCGTTGCTAATATTAATACCTTAAGTGCGGCTGGCGCGGTAACTTTCACGCTGACTTCTGATTCGGGTTCTACTACTACTTCCGCTACTATCAGTGCGACGGTCACTTCGACTTCTGACCTGACTACTCTGGCGAATGCAATCAACGCCGAGTCTGGCTCCACTGGTGTGCAGGCGGTTGTGAGTTCTTCAGGTGATACGGTTGACATTATTAGTGAAAATGGTGATGACATTGTCATCGAAGGATTCACCAATAGCGGCGGCGGTACCGCAGTTGTTACTACTCGTGACTACGACAATGCCAACAACAACGATGCGACTATCACTTTAACCAGTGGTGGTACTGACTCAACCCGACTAATTGGTGAAGTTCAGCTTTCCAGCGCAAGTGCCTTTTCGGTTCTTACTACTGATGTGACGCTAAATGGTGTAACTACGGCTGAAACTTCGACTCTGAATTCAGCGGGTGCCGTTGATATCAGCACAGTAGCCGGTTCACAGTCAGCCATCGGTGTTATCGATGGCGCACTGTCTCAGATCGACTCTTTCCGAGCTGATCTGGGTTCGGTTCAAAACCGCCTGATCTCTACAATCGCGAACCTGCAAAGTACTGCTGAGAACGCATCGGCTGCACGTAGTCAGATTCGGGACGCGGACTTCGCCGCAGAAACAGCGAACCTGTCCCGGAATCAGATCATTCAGCAAGCTGGTATAGCCATCTTGTCTCAGGCGAACGCTGCTCCGCAGAACGTGTTAGCTCTCCTCCAGTAATGAACTCTGGATTGAGATAATGATACTGTTGTTCAATAAGCCAGAAAGCCCGGATACGCCACAAGCGCATCCGGGTATTCCCGGTTTTAATATGAGGAACTAATCATGGATATTGAAATACCAAACAGAGCCATATCTGCAGGAAATCCTCAAACCTCTCAAAATCGACCCACCTTAAAGCTGGTTGAAGAAACCAGCCCGAAACAGGTCGCCAAAGCAAGTGTTGATGTTAGTCAGGAAACCAGGCAAAGCAGGGAAGATGCTACTCAACGCCTTGAAGAATCTGTCAGTCAATTGAATGAACTTGTGCAATCGGTTCAGAGAGATCTGCAGTTTTCTATCGATGAGTTTAGTGGTGATACGGTAATAAAGGTTCTGGATACCAAAACTGCAGAAGTAATTCGTCAAATTCCGTCAGAAGAAGTGCTTGCTTTGACTCAGAATCTTGAATCATTGAAAGGCGTTTTGTTTTCTGCTGAGGTCTAGGCAGTTTATTAGTGGCCTGTTTTTTGCAGGCCATTCAATTAACTAGGTTAACTTCAGGAATATGTAATGACTAGCATTTCATCATTAGGCGTAGGTTCAGGACTGGATTTAAGTGGGCTGGTCGATAGCTTACTCGAAGCCGAGAGAGCACCCGTTGAAAACGCCCTAAACCGCCGGCAATCCCAGATGATTTCCGATCTTTCGGGTGTCGGGTTGATGAAGTCGTCGCTGTCTACTTTTCGCTCCGGTCTTTATGAGCTAAGCGATGCCAGTAATTTTGATACGCGATCGGTCAGTAATACCAATTCCAGCGCATTGAGTGTCAGTGCCGATAACGAATCAGAAGCTGGCAGCTATTCGATCGGGATTGATGCGCTTGCTGTAAGCCAGTCAATGGCCTCGAACGCTTATGACGAGCTTGACGATACAGTTGGTACCGGCACCATACAAATTCGCTTCGGTACGATTACAGCCCCTGGTTTTACCAGCTTCGAGGTGAACTCTGAAAAAGACACGCAAACCATCGAGATTGATAGTAGCAACAATACTCTGACTGGACTCAAAGATTATATAAATGATGGCGATTACGGGGTTTCCGCCGCTATCATTAATGATGGTTCCGGCTATCGATTAACGCTTACTTCAGATGATACCGGTGAGACTAATGCAATGGAGATTACCATCACCGATACCGGGGACCTGGACGATACCGATACTTCCGGCTTATCAGCGTTGGCATACAATGACTCGGCGACAAATATGACGGAAACCCAGACGGCAGCCAGCGCCAGTATAACGGTAAATGGCCTGTCGATTAGCTCTGAGAGCAATTCACTGGATGAAGTCATCGGAGGCGTTACCCTCGAATTACTCGAAACCACTGATTCTAGTCTGACGCTCACTATTTCCGAAAGCAGTTCGGATACGGAAAGTGCGATCAGGAGTCTGGTCGAGTCTTATAACGAAATGATTTTAAACCTGAAGGACTTAGGTTCGGCGGGTTCGACAACTACCCAGGCCGGTTTATTGTTTGGTGATGTTAGTTTGCGTACTTTCACCAATAGTCTTTACTCCATCATGACCTCTACCGTGGATGGGCTGGACGGAAATATTAATGCCCTGGCCAATATAGGGATTACCACCCAGGCGGATAGTACGCTTGCCATCGATGAGAGCGACTTCAGCGATGCTCTCGATGAAGACCCAGTTGATGTACTGGCTATTTTTGCGACTGTCGGACAAACCACCGACAGTTTGATCGAATTCGATAGTAGTGGCGACTATAGTGAAGCAGGCGTCTATGCGATTTACATCGATACCGTTCCTACCCAGGGTGTTTTGAATGGTAATAGCGGTGTTAGTAATCTAATTATCGATGATGACAACGATGAACTAACTATCTCCATCGATGGTGTTTCTACCGGCAATATCAGCCTGACTCAGGGGACATATGCATCGGCCACGGATCTGGCAGTAGAAATCCAGTCACAAATCAATAATTCGACCACACTGGAGCAAGGTGGACAATCAGTCGTCGTTAGCTACGATAGTACGAATGACCGGTTTGACTTCACTTCCGCAAGCTATGGTTCCGATTCCACCGTTGAAATTTCAGCTGTGGATACCAATAGCAGCGCAGACCTTGGTTTAACCGTGGCTACCGGCACCGATGGCGTCGATGTCGAAGGTTCGATAAATGGTGTCACCGCTACCGGTGAAGGGCAAACCCTGACAACCGCTGATGACCTGGTTATCAATGTGCTGGGTGGCGTTACCGGATCGCGTGGAGAGTTGAGCTTTACTCGAGGCATTATCGAAGAACTGGACGATTTATTCGATGGGTATCTGGACTCAATCAGCGGCGCATTGTCTGCGCGTGAAGATGGTTTGAACGAATCACTCGAGGAAATCGAGGATAAACACGTCGCACTTGAAAACCGGCTTGTTGCTATTGAAGCCCGTCTCATCAAGCAGTTTACGGCGCTTGACATATTGTTAGCCGAATTCCAGAGCACGGGAAATTTTCTCACCCAGCAAATCAATAGCTTGCCGGGTTCCGGACAACTTCTGAACAAAAAATAGGCCCATCGGCCAGAGGAAACCATGAATAACCCAGGTGATCAGATTAAGACTTACGAAAAAACCAACGCCTACACCGGCGCTATGTTTGCCGATCCCCATTCTTTGATTACACAAATGATAGATGGTGCTCTTACCCGAATATCGCAGGCCAAGGGTGCGATCATTCGCGGAGAAATTGCGAACAAGGCTGAGCTTATTAGCAAGGCTATTCTCATAATCGGTAGCCTGGAAGGCTGCCTGGACCATGATAAAGGCGGAGAGCTGTCCCAGAATCTTGCCAGTTTATACGAATATATGAGCTTGACTCTGGCGCAGGCCAATATTCATAATGATATTGCTCAACTGGAGGAAGTTAGCAATTTGATGCTGGAAATTAAAAGTGCCTGGATACAGATTCCTGAACAACTACAACGCGCCAGCGCCTGACAGAGTGTGTCATGAATAAGCAACAGGCCCTACAGGAATCAATTAAATTAACCGACGAAATTCTGGTGATGCTGGACAATCAGGAGTTTGATCGAATAGCTGAACTCGAGCTTCAGCGCGAACCGCTCATTAAGCAGGTATTTACAGAAACAGTAGAGCGGATTGATTACATTAAAGCGATACATTTGCAAAAACTTAATCAGCAGGTTGTGGAGAAACTTACCGAATTAAGGTCGTCTGTCCTGCTACGTCAGAAGCAGATTCGCAAAGCCAGTAAAGCGACTCAGGCATATTCAGATAACCAGAATGGTAATTCAGGTTTGCTGGCTTCGGGCTAATCGTTTTGTTATCAGTCTGATTAGAGTGTCACCGGGTAAAGCTTTAGAGAATAAATAACCCTGGCCGTAGTCGGTGTCATGGTGGCGCAGCATGTTAAGATCGAACTTGGTTTCTATACCCTCTGCAATGACATCCATTCCCAGGTCGTGTGACAGGTTAACCAGAGATTTAATAATCTCATTACTTTTTAAGTTGCTAGACATCGCACTGACAAAGGTCTGATCAATTTTAAGAGTATCAAAAGGCAATTGGTGTAAATAACTGAAACTCGAGTAGCCAGTGCCGAAATCATCGATCGCAAGCTTTGCACCGGTTTTTTTCAGTCTGTTTAATGCACTGCTGGCTAATTCAGGGTGTTCCATCAACAGGCTCTCTGTAATTTCAAACTTGATTAGCTCATGTCTAATGCCTGTATCAACCATGATGTCGGCAAGTGAGTCAATCAGATAAGGATCATCGAATTGCTTCCCGGATAAATTGATGCTGACGAAAATTGATTGGCTGAATTTCTGTGCCAGACGCTTTTGAAAAGCGCAGGCTTGCTGCGCTATCCAGTAACCGAGGTCGACGATCACACCGGATGTTTCAGCACGGGGTATGAATTCCGACGGTGGAACAAACGAGCCATCTGCAGTCTGCCAGCGAATCAGCGCTTCACATCCAGCTATGCTTTTCGTTTTCAAATCTACAATTGGCTGAAAATGTAAAACAAATTCCTCATCCTGCAATGCCGATTTAATACTCTTATCCTGTGTTACCGACAATTTGGTGTTAAATAGCGTTTGATCTCCTACTGGCCTCGTTCCACTCACGCTGTCAGGCATATTGACCGCACTGGTAAGTTGTTGTTGCATTTCCTGGTACTGGACAATAACGTTTTTGAACTCGGCCGTAGTATCAGCCAGAGTAGAATTTACGCGTGATTCTTCAAGATCTTCTATACCGTCAAATACTTTTCTAAAGCGAGTATGCATATCGCGATATTTCGCCATAATATAACGTAGAAATAATCTTATAGCGGGATCAGAGTCAGCGATTTTTATTTCTATATAATCTAGTGGAATAGCAATCGCTCTGGTTGGTTCCAGGGCAACCGCAGTTGCTGACCGAGGCAGCTTGTCGATTAACGCCATTTCTCCGACAAGATCCCCTTCCTTCAGATTTGAGAGCACCAGCTTTTTGTCTGCATGACTGTGGAAGACTTCAACTGCACCAGACTCGATGATATAAGCAAAATCTCCTACATCTCCTTCCTGGAATATAAATTCGCCAGTATTGAAATAGGTTGAGGAGTCTTTTTTGTTGGTTAAGGCGGAAATAACCGAATACCTCTTAAATCGCCAGTATACCGGCGTTGATACATTGCCCTGTTACTACTATATATAGACCAGATTTAAGGGCTTTATCTATTACATTTCCACTTTGGCAGCAGCTTTAGCTAACTATCGATTGTAATCAATTGCTGTTTTGCAATTCTCGATACCAGCTTGCAGGGGAAATATGTCAAAGACGAGTCAGCAGATAAAAAAGTAACAAAATCTCAGTTAATTTGTCGAATTATTGGCATCGTCAACTACACTTCAGTCTAAAGCAGTAATTCGTCAAAATTACGACTATCTCATAATTTAACCTTGAGTCCGGTATAGATGGAAAGTGAAAGCAGTCAAATCAGGAATGAAGTTTTAGTTATAGATACAAATATTTCCAGAGGGCAGTCATTTATTGCAGTCCTCGGTTTTATGAAAGTAAATGCAACTTTGAAAACACCGGATTCTCTGGCGGGCATAAAATCGCGAGAGTTAAATAGCTACTTTGCGATTTTCAGTATCGAAACAGATGAAGTAAGTCGAATTCTACTGCAGCGAAACAAGCAGGAAAACTGTCAGCATCCCGTCATTATGCTGGCCGACCGTATAGATTTAAATTCTCAGGATATCGTTGTGAAGCTGCCCTACATAGCAGGGTTATGTTTTCAATCTGATTACTACTCCCTGTCACAGGTACTCAATAAAGCGCGTGCCCACAACCGCCGGGAAAGGCGTTTACAGAACCGTGAATGCCAGCAGCTTATCGGTAGTAGTAATGCCATAGCGCGCATAAACGAAATGATCGATCAGGTTGCTGATACCAATGCATCGGTGCTTATTCTTGGTGATTCCGGAACGGGAAAAGAGGTCATAGCACGAAATATCCATGCCCAAAGCTCACGTAGTGATAAGCCATTTGTGCCGATAAATTGTGGCGCGATTCCTGCAGACTTGCTTGAGAGTGAGTTGTTCGGCCACGAAAAAGGCGCTTTTACTGGTGCTATAAGCTCTCGTCAGGGGAGGTTTGAGCTAGCCGAAGGCGGCGTAATTTTCCTCGATGAAATAGGCGATATGCCTTTACCTATGCAGGTGAAACTGCTTCGTGTATTACAGGAGAGATGCTACGAGAAGGTTGGTAGCAATAAATCGATAAAAACCGACGTTCGCGTAATTGCAGCGACACACCGTCGACTAGAGGATTTAATTGCCGAAGGTAAATTTCGAGAGGATTTATTTTACCGCCTTAATGTTTTCCCGATAGAAGTACCATCACTCAGCGAGCGGGTTGATGATGTCCCCGTTCTGATAACCGAAATGATCGCGCGAATTGAGCGCGAAAATCGCGGTTCAGTCAGGCTCAGCAAAAAAGCTACTGCAGTGCTACAGCAGTATTTATGGCCAGGTAATGTACGGGAACTCGCTAACCTGATAGAACGTCTTGCGATTTTGCATCCACGCGGTGTAGTCGATTCGAAAGATCTTCCCAGCAAATACCAGACAAAAATCGATATCGATCAGCAAAATGATGTTAACGATTTCTTTTTCAAAGGTGATATGCCTGTAGTAAATATTGATGATATTCCTACGGAAGGTCTAGACATGAAGGAATATATTACCAATATAGAAATTTCTCTTATTGAACAGGCATTAACTAAAACCAATAACGTGGTTGCCCGTGCTGCAAATATGCTAAAAATGAGACGCACTACTCTCGTCGAAAAAATGCGCAAATATGAAATCGAGCGCGTAGGGTAGCGTCATAATTCCGTCGAATTCGATCAGGCGTTTTTTGTTAACCAATTGAATTTCAACAATTAAATTCAATTGGTTCGTCTTGTGCAGCAGTTTTGTTGTGAACAATATAAATCAACATAGTGACGAAGCAGATCTGCAACATTTGCAACAGGCTTTTGAGCGGCATAATGACTTATCTGAATCTCTTTTTGAGTCAGTAGAAAAGCTCAATTCGACCGTTCAGCAGATCAAGGCTGTACATCCGGATTGCCACCAGACTGACGATGACAATCACCTGGCCAGACATCTTCGTGCACTGATTGATGCGATACCCGGCGGCATTGTCGTGCTCGATCCCCAGGGGCTGGTGGTAGAGGCTAATGAGGCGGCAACATCGCTGCTAGGTGAAGCAATCAACCAGCAATCCTGGCGAGACATTGTTAAACGGGTGTTTTTGCCTGAACTGGATCAGGGTGAGCTGACCACAGATGATGGTAGACAGTTCAGTATTTCGACCCGTCCCCTCGGATTTCAACCTGGGCAGATCGTATTGCTAAGTGATGTTACCCAAACGCGTCAATTACAACGAGCTGCACAACAGAATTTGCATCTGATGACTATGGGCAAAATGATGGCCAGTCTTGCTCATCAAATCAGGACACCACTGGCTTCGACGCTGCTATATCTTTCGCAAATTATTGAAGGTGATCTTGATCACTATACTTCCCTGTCCTTCAATGAAAAAGCCCTGGCACGCGTAAAGCATATAGAAAAAATGATAAACGATATGCTCGTGTTTGCGCATGGCGGTCAGTTCAACATGTGCCAGTTTTCAGTGCAGGATCTGTTTATTGAGCTTCGCGATCAGATTCGTCCGCAGTTAGCACTTCGGCAGGCCAGATTGATTATCAACGGTGAAGATATAGCTGCCCAGCTTAGAGGTAACAAGGATGCATTGTTGGGGGCACTGGGTAACTTATGTATGAATTCTCTGGATGCAGCAACTCCTCAGGCGACTATACAGATAAAAATTAAAATGAGTTTGCGTGGTATGTTGTCGATAACAGTGCAGGACAACGGATGTGGTATCGATGCGGAGACTCGCAGGCATTTGTTTGACCCTTTTTTCAGTACCAAAGTCGATGGTACAGGACTCGGTCTTGCTGTAGTTAAGTCGGTAGTAGAATCCCATCAGGGACGAATTGCTGTGGCCTCTACACCGGGTAGAGGTAGTCGCTTTCGCATATTTCTTCCCTGCCAGCAGGGTATGAAATCACAGATTAGCAGTATGTCATCGCCAGGCTGAGCAGATTTCTGATTTTTTAATGATAATAACGGATAGATAATGACTGATGTACTTGTAGTAGAAGACGACGAAGGTCTGCGTGAAGCAATTTGCGACATGCTCAAACATAATAAAATCAGCTTTCAGGAAGTAGAAAATGGGAAGGCAGCACAACAATTTCTTTCTGATGAACGAGTTGCCCTGGTTTTGAGTGATGTGCAAATGAATCCGGGTGATGGCTACGAGCTACTAGCGTGGATTCGGAAAAATCAGATTGATGTACCAGTCATCCTGATGACAGCCTATGGCTCAATACCACAGGCAGTGGATGCAATACAGGCTGGAGCGGTTGATTACCTTGTCAAACCTTTTGATGTCGGTAGTCTGGTGAGTAGTTTGCAGCAGCATTTAAATCAACGAGACATAATTGAAGGCAACATTGTAGCCGTAGATCCATTGAGTCGCGAGACACTAAAACTGGCAGGAAAAGTAGCCCAGTCGGATATATCGGTTATGCTCAACGGTGAAAGTGGTGTTGGTAAAGAGGTATACTCTCGATTTATTCATCTACAATCCGATCGTGCATCACAGCCCTTTATTGCTATTAACTGCGCTGCGATACCGGAGAATATGCTTGAAGCAGCGCTGTTTGGATACGAGAAAGGCGCATTTACGGGTGCGGTAAAATC
>JAAEOZ010000434.1 GCA_024222685.1 Gammaproteobacteria bacterium
CGAGGTTTTGTTGAAGTGTTCGTTGACGCTGACCTTGTAACTGGTCAACTCCTCTCTGGCCGAGTCCAGTTCGGCCTTGTCTTTGACGGCCTGTTTCACCGAGGGCGCGAGCAACCGATAAGCCAGTGCGCCGATCAATGCGCCGGCGAGCAGTGCGATAATGCCAATTTGCCAAACCGAGTCGATGCTTTCCACGATGCCTCCCGTGAGGTGGTCGAACAATGCGTCCGATTATAAGTTAACCACTACTGCAATCATATGGCTGGATATCGCATGGTCGATTTTTCGCATTGAAGAATGCAGAAGACCATTAGTCAAATCAAGCGGACGATAGCCTGTTTTAGTGGCTCAATATGAATTAAGGTAACTTCCAGCCAGTTCAAATGGGAGCGCTCAGGTATGGAGGCAAATCGACTTTCGGCAACCGGGATTGGTTTTTTCGATTTTATCGCGGTTGGACTGATTGTTATTATCTTGCCGACTGGGCTTTTAATCATACTACTCATCCTCGCCGGTGCGTCCTGGTTTAAAGGGCCTCGGGTAAGCGCGATCGACATTCGACTCATTGAAAATTAGCAGGAAGCGCAGGAAGAGGGCGTTGCGCGGCTCCTGGGTGGAAAACAACCTGACTATCAGGCTATTTTTAGTGTCGATGGCAGGAAGATTGTCACCAACACCCTCACAAAC
>JAAEOZ010000435.1 GCA_024222685.1 Gammaproteobacteria bacterium
AATCGGCTCATAGACCCTGAAAAATGAATGCACGTAAGGTACGTAGGATGGAAGGAAACGATAGCAGAATCGCATTTTGATGACAATCGACGCGTAGTAAATATCAACCGGTTTGAAACAAAACATTAAGATTTCAGACACAATTGTCGATAGCCTGAATATTCCAAACAAAGTCAGAATCGCTTGCCTATACTCTGGACTATGCGTGCACTAATAACCGAAAATAACCCCGTCTATCGGAATATGCTGGAGCATACACTCGCTGAACAGGGTTTTGACACAGATACAGTCGATAGTATCGAAATTGCCCGGTCATATGTCGATTCCGAGATCTATGACATTATTTATGTTAACCAGGAACTCAAGGACGGTCGCGGAGAGCAGTTTGTCGCCTACTGTAACGATCACGATCGCCACAAAGATACGCCAATTCTGTTTTTGACTGAGAATTCCGAACTGACGGCAGAAAAACTTCCGGTCAAAGTGGGTGGTTTGATTCACGAAATCAATGAACACCAGATCGTCCATTTCATCGATCTCCACCTCGATCCGGTATTTTTCGAAGGTAGAATACTATTTATCGAAGATGATGAAGTGGTTGTATCCGAGATTCTGGCCCAGTTGAAGGAAACAGGATACCGGGTTACGCATTTCAGAACCGCGGAAGAAGCCAGCGCTGAATTTGATGCTGTGACTGTTTATGGATCGCATGCGGAGGCTTATGATCTTGTGATCACAAGACTCAAACTCAAAGGAAAGATGAGCGGTGACGAGTTGGTAAGCTTTATTCGATCCTATGAAGATGGCAGAGGATTTATACCGATTATCGTAATTACCGATATCGACAGTGACGAGCGTCGAATTGCACTATATCAATCCGGTGTCAATGACTTCCTGCAAAAACCGATTTTGCACGAAGAGTTATTGGTTCGTATCAGAAATCTGATTACCAATAAACGTCTGCTCGATAAGGTACATGATATTCGCCGGGAACTATTTTCACTGGCGACAACTGACAAGCTAACCGGTTGCCACAATCGACACAGTTTGATGGATTTTTCTGAAAAGTTCATTTCACAGGCCAGGCGCCATCATTACCCTATCAGCATGCTGGTAATCGACCTCGATTATTTCAAGATGGTAAACGACAATCATGGTCATGCCACTGGTGATATGGTGCTGGAGTTAACCGGTGAGCTACTCAACAGCAGCTTTCGCGACGGGGACCTGGTGTCACGTTACGGGGGTGAGGAATTCGTCGTTTTGATGCCCCATTGCGATGGCGAACACGCGCGCATGAAGGCAGAAAAATTGCGTATTGCGATCGAAGAGCTGAAACCGGTCGGCCACGAGATTACAACTAGTATTGGCGTTACCTCGATTGAAGTCGGCTGCGAGAAGGATTTTGAAGCAATGTTCCGAGCAGGTGACGAAGGCGTTTATTCAGCCAAGGATAATGGCCGTAATCAGGTCGTTTTCGTCTCCCTCGATTAAGCAGGTTTGTTAGCCAGCACTACCGCGCGTCGAGGCGCGGGTAAACCCTCCACGGTCAAAGCAGGATCATCATCAGACAGACACTGTGACAGTGATTCGAACTGCATCCACTCGGTACTACGTTGTTCTTCGACACCGGTGATCGATTCATTCACAAGTCTGACATCATCAAATCCGCAGCGCTGCAACCAGGCGACCAGTTCCTCCGACGAAGGTATAAACCAGACATTGCGCATGCGTGCGTAACGATTGCGAGGTAATAACACTTGCCCTGCACCACCTTCTATGACCAGTGTTTCAAGACATAACTCACCTCCCGGACGGAGAAAACTCCTGAGTTGACAGAGATGATCGAGAGGGCTTCTACGGTGGTATAACACACCCATTGAAAACACTGTATCGAACCAGTTCAACTCATCAGGAATGTCTTCGACACCTATCGGAAGTAAGTGAATATCGGTTCTTTGCAAGTATGTTTGCAACGCCTGGAACTGCAGGTTGAACAGAACCGAGGGTTCGATCCCGACCACCAGTTCCGGTGATTGCGCCAACATGCGCCAGCAGTGATAACCGTTACCACAACCAATGTCTAGAATACGACGATTCTGCAAAGGCGCTAGATGAGGCAAAATGCGATCCCATTTGATATCGGACCGCCATTCGCAGTCAATCGAGATATCGGCAATCTGATATGGGCCCTTACGCCAGGGCATTAATCCCCGAAGCGACTGCTGCAGAGCCGTAGAGTCTTCACAGCTGCCTTTAACGGTTACTGCTGCGTTGTTAAAATCAGCCTGTGGTTTGTCAATTACGGGAAGTGTTTCAAGGGCAGCTGCCCAACGTGGATAGTCGCCATGGCGATGCAACCAACTCTGACTGTCAATTGTGAGCTGCCGGGCCCAGGCGTTAAGGCCCTGCTGACTGAAATACTCGAGCAGATTTCCCCAGCTCACGCTTTGATTGCCAGATAAGAGACGAAATTGAAGCTCCTGAAACATTGGTAGACTTCATCGAAACCGATATCTTTCAGGCGTTGAAAATGCTGTCGATTGCTGTCTGGAATCAAAACGTTCTCGAGAGCATTACGCTTTTGGCTAATTTCGAGATCGCTATAACCCATGGTTTTTTTGAATCCCTGATAAAGTTGAACCATGCGTTCGCTTTCGGCATCGTCGTGAAACACCACTTTTTCGGATAAAACCAGGATTCCACCACAGTTGAGACCTCGATATATTTCCTCAAGCAACGACATTCTTTCCTCGGGTGGCAGAAATTGTAGCGTCAGATTGAGTACAACCATCGACGCATCGTAAATCTTCGTCTGGCGGATATCTTCACAATACCAGCTGATCTTATCCTGCCCGGTTTCATGCTGCCTGCATTTATCAATCATCGCCGCTGAACTGTCAATCGCCAGGATTTCACAATTGAGCTCATCGACCTGATCAGCAATCACCAGAGTAGCTTCACCCAGGGAGCACCCCAGATCATAGACGCGGCTACTCGGCTGGATAAAAATATCCGCGTAAAGACCAATCATGTGCAGTAACAATGCATAACCCGGAACCGAACGCGAAATCATGTCGTGGAAAACATTGGCGACGGTGTCGTTAAACTCAAACGCCTTGACATCACTCAGGCGTTTGGCAAATACACGGTCCTGCTCACCCTGATCACTCACGGCAATAAACCTGCAAGCTTTCCATCGAGGTATACCTGCGCCACTGCCGACCGTTCCCAGGGTGGTATCCGATGTTTCTGAAACAATCGTTTGAGCCGATGTCGATCGCCGCTGTGCTGACCCTCGTGTCGATACCTGAGTTCGATCTTCTGCCCATGATCATCGATTTCCAGTAGCCTGAAAATCTCCTCACGGCGTATTTTTTGGTCATGTTGGCCCAACTCAATCTCAGGTTTGAGTTCAAACTCAAGTATTCCACCTACCCGGGGAATACTGATAGCTGGCACCAGAAACAGGCGCCGATCGTACAGCCGAATTGAATAGTCTGGCATTGCGATTTCGGGGAGCGCATCGGGTTTGGCATGCAGTTGCTTCATCAGTTCTTGCAGACGCGCATGCGGTATTGTCGGTAAGCCGGCTTGCGCCACCCAGTAGCGCAGCAGGTTCTTGCGTCGCGCGGGTGAAAGTCGTAAAAGCCCGTCGACATCGAGGGTATCATTCCCCGCCGACGCCGTGGCTCGCAGGTCTGGAAAATCGACTGCAGCAATTTCGTCCAGCAAATCCTGAGACTCCGCCTGTAGCTCGCTGGCGATACCCAAAGTGTCCTGAAACCGAGGCCAGCGTTGTTTTAGCAAAGGGATCACCTGGTTACGAAGATAGTTTCGGTCGAATCGACTGGACTGGTTGCTGGGGTCATTGAACCAGGCAATCTCATTATCGTCGGCGTATTGTTCGAGTTGGCTGCGACTAAAATTCAACAAAGGTCTAAGCAACAAGGTATCACCCAGCATACGTTGCCCGGCAATCCCGCGTAAGCCGGCGCTGCCGGAGCCCCGTAAAGCATTCAGTAAAAAGGTTTCGGCCTGATCATCGCGGTGATGCGCAGTCAGAATGCAATCACCCGCCCGGGTATGTTGCTCGAACAACTTGTAGCGTTGTCG
>JAAEOZ010000436.1 GCA_024222685.1 Gammaproteobacteria bacterium
AGCATGACTTCTTCGGAAAGACAATTGGCTTCAGATTCAACCATAAGTACAGCATTTTCGGTGCCGGCTACGACAAGATCGAGATCAGATTCCGCAGTCTGGCTCATGGTCGGATTTAATACGTACTCACCGTCAATGTAACCAACACGCACAGCACCAATCGGACCAGCAAACGGCATGCCTGAAATACTAATCGCAGCAGAGGCTCCAATTAATGCGGGTATATCGGGGTCGATTTCGTTATTCATTGAAACAACGGTCGCGACCACCTGAACTTCATTTAGAAACCCTTTAGGGAATAAAGGTCGAATAGGACGATCGATCAATCGACAGGTCAGAGTCTCTTTTTCACTCGGCCGGCCTTCACGCTTAAAAAAACCGCCGGGGATCTTACCGGCGGCATAGGTTTTTTCGATGTAATCAACAGTGAGTGGGAAAAATCCACGCCCTGGATCAGCATCCCTGGCACCGACTACGGTTACCATGACTACTGTATCGGCCATATTGACAATAACGGCACCATTTGCCTGGCGCGCTATCTCTCCGGTTTCCAGCGTAACCTGATGCTCGCCGTATTGAAATGTCTTTTTAATTGGGTTCACACTATATCTCGCTGTTATCGACGCAGGCCTAATTTTCCGATTAAATCTTTGTAGCGCTGCTGATTTTTAGATTTTAGATAATCCAGTAAATTACGGCGCTGGTTTACCATTCGTAGTAACCCTCGTCGTGAATGGTGGTCATGGATATGAACTTTGAAGTGCTCAGTCAAATGACTTATTTGGTGACTTAGTAATGCCACCTGCACTTCAGGTGATCCGGTATCACCTTCGCTTTGCTGGTGTTCAGCGATGATACCTTGCTTTTGATCAGCTGACATCGACATGGATTAAAACCTCGTAGGCCCGAAAAAGGCAGGTATTCTACCTATCTGAAGAGGCAGTAACAAGGACTTTCACTGTTAATCTTGAGGATATATCAAAAGCCAGTTGTAGCTGATGCTATCTTGCTGTATTCATTAATCTTTTCGGTGAAATCTGGCCATCAATTGTAACCTCACCGATGCCTATAAATGTGCCATCTTCATTGATCAGATTAGTCAATCCCCGTGGCCGAGAATAATCCACTTGAATTACTCGACCCTGTTGCAATGCCCTGGCTTTCGAACTATCGACAATAACCATGGGGAAATCGGTTAACGCAGCCTGTATTGGCAATAGAAAAGTATCCAGTATCTCAGGTGATGAATTTGCCAGCGACTGCAACTCTCGCATTGGCAGACAATCCTGGTCCCAGAAAGGATGTACACCGGTTCTTCTAAGGCCTGCTAGAAAAGCACCGCAGCCAAGTTTACTCCCTATATCTTCTGCAAGTGTTCTAATATAGGTTCCTTTCGAACAATGCACGTCTATCGTCAGCAGATTTTCGGTCAATTCAATCAGATCCAGAGAGTGAATAAATATTGATCTTGCCTGCCTTTCAACCTCCGCTCCTTTTCGCGCCAGTTTATACAAACGTTGGCCATTAACCTTAATTGCAGAATGCATTGGTGGTATCTGTTCAATACTCCCAACAAACTTCTGTAATACGTCACTAACTTCTTGCCTGGTTACGTTCATCGAATGTTGTGATTTAATTTCACCTTCCGCATCTCCAGTTGTGGTTGTCTGCCCAAGCTGGCAAACCGCGCGATAAGATTTACTGGCTTCAAGCAGATAGGCAGAAAACTTGGTAGCTTCTCCAAAACAGACAGGCAGCATTCCGGTTGCTAATGGATCGAGACTTCCTGTATGTCCGGCTTTATTTGCCCTGAACAGATAACGGGCTTTCTGCAATGCCTGGTTGGAACTTAAACCGGCAGGTTTATCAAGTAACAAAATACCGTGGACATCTCGAAACCCTTTCGGCCTGCGCGCACCGCGACCCATTTACTTTCCAGAATTAAATCGATCACCGGCTACAGCACTGTCGATTAAATCCGACAGATTACGGCCGCGAATATTAGAATCATCGTAAATAAATTTAAGCTTCGGGGTTATCCGCGCTTTCAGTACCTTGCCAATTTCACGTTGTAAAAACCCAGCGGCATGGGTCAGTGCCTGTAAACATTGCGGAGCATCTTCAGGGTTAAGTACGCTGAAATACACTTTAGCCTGAGACAAATCACGACTCACCTGCACTTCGAGAATGCTGGGAGAAGATAGTCTGGGATCTTTTAAGCCATGTTGTATCAACATGGCCAGCTCGCGTTGAATTTGCGAGGCAATCCTTTCACTACGCGGATAGTCTTTAGGCACTAGTTATTCCAGGCTTCGGGCGACTTCAAAGCGCTCGAATACTTCTATCTGATCACCGGGGCGCACATCGTTGTAGTTCTTAACTGCGATACCACATTCTGTTCCTACACGGACTTCTTCAACAGCGTCCTTAAATCGTCGTAACGACTCGAGTTCACCTTCATATATAACCACATTGTCGCGTAATACCCGGATTGGTTGCCCTTTTCGGACAACACCTTCAATGACAATAGAACCGGCTACATCACCAAATTTCGGTGACCGGAAAACATCTTTCACTTCGGCCAGACCGATAATTTTCTCTTTCGATTCAGGCGCCAGCATACCCGACATAACCGACTTCACATCGTCAATAATATCGTAGATGACACTGTAATAACGAATTTCAATACCAAAGTCTCCAGCCAGTCTTTTTGCAGCGGCATCGGCACGCACATTAAAACCAATCACTAAAGCACTAGATGCTGCCGCCAGATTAATATCAGACTCATTAATACCACCGACACCACTGACAACCAATTTGGCACGAACTTCATCAGTAGATAACTTTGTGAGTGCTTCACGTATTGCCTCGGCACTACCCTGTACATCGGATTTGACCAGCAAATTAATCTCGGCTACTTCACCTTCAGTCATCGCATCAAACATACCCTGAATTTTCGCCTTCTGCTGATCGGCAAGCTTGCTTTCTCGTATCTTGGCCTCACGAATCTCGGCAAATTCACGAGCTTTACGCTCGTTTTCGACGACAAACACTTCGTCACCCGCATTAGGTACGCCGGACAAACCGAGCACCACGACGGGTATCGATGGACCAGCAGATTTAATTGTTTTTGCGGCCTCATCGTACATTGCTCGTACACGTCCATATTGTGTACCGGCTAGTAGTATCTGGCCTTTTTCCAGCTTACCTGACTGAATCAGAACTGTTGCAACAGGACCACGCCCCTTATCAAGTGTGGCTTCAACAATTATGCCCTTTGCGTTACCAACTTCAGCAGCTTCCAGTTCCAGAATTTCTGACTGCAACAATATCGATTCCAGTAAAGAATCGACGCCTTCACCGGTAATCGCGGAAACATGAACGAAAATATTTTCACCACCCCACTCTTCTGGGATAACTTCGAGTGCGGCCAGTTCGTTCTTAACACGATCTGGATCAGCATTTTCCTTATCTATTTTATTCACCGCAATAACGACTGGAACACCCGCTGCCCTGGCATGCTCAATGGCTTCCTTGGTCTGCGGCATAACCCCGTCATCTGCTGCAACTACCAGAACGACGATATCTGTAACCCGTGCACCACGCGCACGCATCGCGGAAAATGCTGCGTGTCCTGGCGTATCAAGAAAAGTAATCATACCCTGATCGGTATTTACATGATAAGCACCGATATGCTGGGTAATACCTCCGGCTTCTCCGGAGGTGACACGTGATTTACGAATATAATCCAGCAGGGAGGTCTTACCATGATCAACATGACCCATGATTGTAACAACCGGTGGTCGACTAACCTTCGCTTCTGCAGACAATTCTACATTCTGAATCAGTTCCTTTTCAAAATCCTCCTTACTGGTTGCGGCAACAACAGTATGTCCCATTTCTTCAACAACTAAAGTGGCCGTATCCTGATCGAGAACCTGATTAATGGTTGCCATGCTGCCCATTTGCATTAACACCTTAATGACGTCTCCAGCTTTTACTGCCATTTTCTGAGCAAGATCGGCTACAGAAACGGCTTCTGGCACTTCGACATTACGTATCACCGGGGCTGTCGGTTTTTCAAAAGCATGCTGGTTTTTAAGATCTACAACCTGCCGCTGGCCTTTCTTGAACTTTTGTTTACGGTTACTAGTGCCACCTTCTTTAACATGTAATTCCTTACGTCCGTAACGGGTATGTTTATCTTCACCTCGCTTATTAGCGGGTCTGGAAGGTTTTTCCTCACTGGCTGCAGCAGCCGCAGCTGCTTCACTGGCCAGTCGAGCGGCTTCTTCCATCGCAACACGAGCTGTTTCCTCAGCAAGTTGTACTGCCGCTTCTGCCTGCTGCTTTTCTATTATCTTTTTCGCGGCTTCAATTTCTTCCAGACTTTTTTGATAGGCTCTTTGTTCAGCTTCGGCTTTTTCCTGCTCTGCTATACGAGTAGCTTCCTCCTGCAATCGTGCAGCTTCTTCTTCAACTTTGCTGTCGATTTCTACTTCAGGTTCCTCGGTTTTTATGACTTCATCCGCTTCGACCAGAACCTGCTCTTCCTGTACTTTGTTCTCTTCCGCCTCAATTTCACTTCGACGTACATAGGTACGTTTCTTACGCACCTCGACATTTATCGTTTTTGTCGTAGCATTGCGCCCTGTTACACCTGCGACTTTAAGCTCACTCTTACTCTTGCGCTTCAGTGTAATTTTCTTGGGACCACCTACTTCAGTTTTACCATGACTGGTTCGCAGGGATTCAAGCAGTTTCATTTTATCGTCATCAGAAATTGGATCATCCGGACCAGACACCTGGACACCAGCTGTCTTCAATTGTTCGAGCAACTTGTCGATACCGACACCGATCACTTCGGAAAGTTGTTTAGCTGTCACATTTGGCATGGTTATCTGTCCTAATACATTTATTGATCGCTAGCTTGACTTCAACAGCAATCAGGGCTATTCGGCTTCTGCAAACCAGGGTTCACGAGCCTTCATTATCAGTATCGCCGCAAATTCCTCATCGATACCATCCAGTTCAATGAGTTCATCGGTAGACTGCTCAGCAAGGTCTTCCATTGTACAAATACCTTTTCGCGAAAGTGTATGGGCTATTTCCGACGTCATGTGTTCCATTGTTAACAGGTCATCCTGGGGCTCACCTGCCTCCGCAGTTTCCTCTGTGGCGATAGCCATCGTCAACAACGCATCACGCGCTCTGCCACGCAATTCACTTACAATTTCATCATCGAATTCAGCAATTTCCACAAGCTCCGATTCAGGAATATAAGCAACTTCGTCAATCGTTGTTAGCCCTTCCTGAACCAGAATAATAGCGACTTCTTCATCAACATCGAGTTGACTCATGAAGTTCTCGACCAGTTGTCGAGACTCACCTTCCGATTTTTCTTCAGCTGCTGCTTCGTCCATGACATTCAGGTTCCAGCCAGTTAGCTGGCTCGCCAGCTTAATGTTCTGACCTCCACGACCAATCGCCTGAGACAACTTATCTTCCGGCACAGCGATATCCATCGAGCCTGACTCCTCGTCGATAACTATAGATGTCACCTCAGCAGGCGACATCGCGTTAACGGCAAACTGAGCCGGGTTTTCATCCCAGAGGATGATATCTACACGCTCGCCTGCAAGCTCATTCGATACTGATTGAACCCTGGAACCGCGCATACCGACACAGGCACCAACCGGATCCATACGTGCGTCATTGCTTTTCACGGCAATCTTGGCGCGCATACCCGGATCTCGAGCAGCTGAAATAATTTCGATCAAATCCTGTCCAACCTCGGGCACTTCGAGTTTGAATAGCTCGATTAGAAATTCAGGTGCAGTACGGCTGATGAATAGTTGTGGGCCTCTAACTTCGGAAGCGATTTTATATAAATACCCACGAACTCGGTCTCCGGGTCGAACCGATTCGCGTGGAATCATTTCCTCTCGCGGTATAAAGCCTTCTGCATTATCTCCTAGATCTACATAGACATTGCCACGTTCAACACGTTTCACCTGTCCCATTACCAGGGAATCTTCTCTGTCGGTATAAGCATCGATCACTTTACGGCGTTCTGCTTCGCGAACTTTCTGAACAATTACCTGTTTCGCAGTTTGCGCAGCAATCCGTCCAAACTCGACTGAATCAATCTGCTCTTCTGTAAATTCGCCAATCTGTATATCTGGACTTTCAATCTGTGCTGCTTCTAGCGTTATCTGGCGTAATGGTTCTTCCAACCCACCATTCTCGCCTGGCTCAGCAACTTCCCATCGTCTGAAGGTGTCGTAATCACCGGTCTTACGGTCAATATCGACCCGTACTTCAATATCCTGCTGGTATTTCTTACGGGTTGCAGATGCCAGTGCGGCTTCGATCGCCTCAAAAATTATCTCGCGATCGACACCCTTCTCATTTGAGACTGTGTCTGCCACTAACAGAATTTCTTTGTTTTCCATCGTTTTCTCGCAATATCTATGCTTATCTATTTGGCTACAATTGACCGATTAGATTGGCTTTACCTATGTCAGTAAAAGGCAGTTGATAAATCTCACCATCGACTTCGACTTCAATAAATCCAGCATCAACTATGCCCTGTAACACACCTTTAAAATTACGCCTGCCATCGACATCAGTCATCATCTTTATCTTTACCGGCTGACCACTAAAACGTTCAAAATCAGTCAGTTTAAATAGCGGTCGATCAAGTCCGGGTGACGAAACTTCCAGATCATAAGCCTGTTGAATCGGCTCTTCAACGTCCAGGATAGCGCTCACCTGGCGACTAATACTGGCGCAATCATCAATACTGACACCATTCTCATGGTCAATATAAACCCGTAAAGTGCCATGGCTAGCACCCCCACTAAATTCGACACCAACAAGTTCATAACCCATTGACTCTACCACCGGTTCAAATAATAACGATAAATCCTGCAACTATGGCCCTCAAAAAACCCCAATAAAAAAGGCCCATAAGGGCCTTTTGAACTGTCTATTGACTGCTACATGAATCTTCATCCATCAATAGTCAGACAAAAATGTTGGTAGCGGGGGCTGGATTTGAACCAACGACCTTCGGGTTATGAGCCCGACGAGCTACCAAGCTGCTCCACCCCGCATCAGAGGCGCAGAATAATAGCTATGTTGGGGGTAATTTACAAGGGATAATATAGCCGGTTATCGATGTAAATCATGATATATTAGCTTATCTTCGATAGTTATATTCTCAGGCTGGGTATTGGCTAGCTTGAATTCAGTGTCAATCAATTTTCTATGGGTAGTTACCGATGTCTCAAGCGGATAATTTTTTCAATCTCGATGCTCTCGATCAGGGGCTGTCCCGTCAACTATCAAAAGGAATGAGCACTCGAATATTTGCGGGCAAAGATGCAATGATTTCGATTGTTCGCATAGAGCCGAATATGACAGGTAGTATCCATTCGCACCCTCAGGAGCAATGGGGCCTGTGCATTCGCGGCTCCGGGAAAAGGTTCCAGGGAAGTGAAACCTTCGACATCAATACAGGAGATTTCTGGAGAACTCCGGGCGGAGTCGAACACGGTTTTACCGCCGGTAGAGATGGTGCATTGATTTATGATGTCTTCGCACCGCCCCGAGAAGAGTATACAAAAAAGGGCAGCGGCTTCGGTTAATATTGACCAGTCGAATACCTGTTTATGGATTACCCACTAACAGGAAATCCAGCAGGATTGGATTAAATAAATGCGGTTTTTCAATATGCACGGAATGCGAGCAACCTGGTATGACCGCCAGTTGTGCACCTGATATTTCCTGCCACAGCTGCTGAGGCTGTTCCCACTGATAGGCGCGGTCGCCATCACCCCAAAGCACCAAAGTAGGGGACTGTATTTCGCACAATTTCTGGGTACCAGACCAGTTTTCCATTGCGGTTAAAGCTGCAAGTGCAGCCTGCTCGGAAGCTTCTGCGGCAATTTCTGCACAATCGGAATAACCTGTAGAGGATTCACCTTCAAGAAACCAGGTGGCTGCAATGCGTCTACCTGTCGATGCGGCGCCTTCCTTTGTTATGCGAGCTCTTGATTCGTCGATAGTTTCAAATCTGCCTGGCATAAAACCAATAGGACCAGTGCCATAAAGCACCAGGTGATCAATGCAATGTGGTTTTTGCGCAGTCATCTCCTGAACTATCATGCCACCCATTGAATGACCTACAAGATGAAATCGTTCGATACCGAGCTTATTGATTTCATCGTGAACATAACGGGCGTAACCGGAAATCGACTCGGGAGATTCCTGCGAATTATTTAAGCCAAATCCAGGCAGGTCCGTCGTAATTACCTGAAAACGATCATTGAAAGCCCTGGTCTGGTTGTCCCACTGTCGACTACCACCAAAGTATCCATGTACAAAAACCAGAGTTTCTTTCATGCTAAATCTAAAGAGTATTCCAAGTTTATATTCAAAAGAGTTTACTTACGTTCACCCTGCACGATTCTATCGAGAATCATCGCACAAAATAAAATGGCGAAACCGGCCAGAATACCCTGCCCAACATTGGCATATTGCAATGCTTCAAGTACGTCTTCTCCTAGACCTTTGGCGCCGATAAGCGAGGCAACAACTACCATTGCCAGACTGAGCATGATCGTTTGATTAATGCCCGCCCTAATCGATGGACTGGCCAGTGGCAAATCGACACGCGTCAACAAATACCATTTGCTGGCTCCAAATGAAATTGCCGCTTCTCGCACATTTTCGGGTACGCCGCGCAAACCTAAAACGGTGAGGCGGACAACCGGTGTACCACCAAATATCATAGTGGTGACAACAGCAGCTGGTTTGCCGGTGCCAAAGAAGGCAATGACCGGAATCATAAATACGAAGGCTGGCATGGTTTGCATAAAATCCATAATCGGTCGAATGAAGGCATAAAAGCGTTCGCGACGGGCGCAATACATGCCGAGTGGGATGCCGATGATGATGGATAAACAGGCAGCGGTTCCAAGCAGTGCCAGAGTTGTCATGGCTTTTTCCCAGAATCCCAGCAGTCCCATATAGGACAGGAATGCACCGGAGTAAATAGCAGCACGTAATCCAGCAGAAAGCCAGGTTAACAGGATGATAAAGCTGGCGATAACCATCCAGGGTGTCTGCACGAATACCAGTTCGAGGCCGTCGAGCATGAGGCGTATGCCGTAGGTAATCGAATCGAAAAAAGCATCACCATTCTCTACCGCGAAGGCAAAAAAGCGCTCCACCCAGGCAATACTGGTGAGGCGAATACCGTGTTCAGTGGGAAATTCGATCAGCCAGGGGTAAAGACCGGGAAAACTGTAATGGGTAACGGTCGCGAATAATATAATCAGCACGAAGCCGGTGCTTAGGATAATGTGGCTCAAAGTCATACCGGAAACGATCGATGAATCCGATAACCAGTCTGAAAAGCGTTTTTCCAGTAAGGTATTAGCAACCACCGCTTGTACGGTCTTGACCACTAACAGCGCGAAAATGCCACTACAGGCAATCCAGAGTCCGCTACCTTCGAGCTGCTCGGCTTCCAGGCGAATACCGCCGATTGCGTCCTCCAGTGATTCTACAGTGCGTCGATAAACGTCAATTTTATCGGTATTGTTTTCAATGGCTGAGGCCAGTTGCTGACGCCTGAGCTCAAGGGTACCTTCGATTTTGGCGATACGCTCCCAGGCCTCAGTCGCGAGATCACCAAATAATCCACGAACAATCTGGACAATGGCGAAGGTTTCAATGATCAAAAAACTAAGTGCCCAGTTCCACATACCGCGTGCCGAAAACCAGATGGGTCCAAGCACAGCGGCCCAGAGATTCCAGGTCCAGACAAAATTCGAATCACCGCCGATCTTGGCGAATTGTGTCTGATAATAACCGAGACTGGTTTTAACAAACCTGGTGATTTGATCGTCGCGTTGTGTGGCAAAATTCTTCCCATCTATATCAATGCTTTGAATATCAGGGCTTTTTTTAACGGAGGATATGCTCATGATGTTTCTGCACCTTCGATGACTGTTTGCAGAATATCGGGTCGGGTAATAACACCAATCTCGCTACCATTGTCTTCGACCACGATAGGTGCTTCGTCATCAATAGCGAGTTGAATCAAACGGCTGAGAGACTCAGCTTCGTTAACTCTTGGTGCACTTTTCGGTGGCTGACCAACTTCAGCAATATACTGTTCCATAGGCCGCATGACTGCGTGTGCACGAACAATTTTAAGACGCGAAATACCGGCGACGAAATCGGCAACGTAATCGTCAGCCGGGTGCATGACAATATCTTCAGCCGTACCGATTTGAACGATTCTGCCGTCGCGCATGATGGCAATCCGGTCCCCGACGCGCACCGCTTCGTCAAGATCGTGGGTAATGAAGATCGTGGTTTTTTTCATTACCGCTGAGAGTTTGATAAATTCATCCTGCAACTGGCGACGGATGAGTGGATCGAGTGCACTAAAAGGTTCATCCATGAGCAGAACTTCAGGGTCAGCAGCCAGGGCCCGAGCCAGGCCGACCCGTTGTTGCATGCCTCCTGAGAGTTCGTGGGCAAATTTGTTACCCCAGGCGTCGAGTTCCACAGTTTTTAGCATACTTGCGGCAAGACGCATACGCTCGTTTTTATTGACATTGCGAATCTCCAGAGGCATGGCGACATTGTCGAGTACTGATCGGTGCGGTAATAGCGCGAAATTCTGGAATACCATGCCGATTTTAAGATTACGGAACTCCCGTAAATCAGCAGCTTCAAGTGCTGTTACATCGGTGCCATCAATAAGAATACTGCCTGCGGTGGGTTCTAGCAGGCGATTAAAATGACGCACCAGAGTAGACTTACCGCTACCGGATAAGCCCATTACGCAGAATATTTCACCTTTTAGAACGTCGAAACTGACATCGGCGACACCAACAACGGCATTATATTCTTCGAGCACCTGAGCCTTACTTAAACCTTTCTGTTGAACCGCCTGTAAGGCTTGATCTGCCCTGTCGCCAAAAATCTTCCATACATTGGAGACTGACAGCACTATTTCTTCGCTCGACTGTGAACCTGGTTCAGACATATGGATTTATACTCTCATAATGGCTTTCAAAATGAGTTAACAGAGAGGCCGGGATCGGCTACTAACCAATCCCGGCAATTTACGCCTAGTGGAGGATTACAGACCTAACCAGGCATCAACCCGGTCAGGGTTTTTGGCGATCCATTCACTGGCGACAGCGGCAGCCTTGCGACCTTTACCCGAAATTTCATAGGCAAATCCGCTGACGTCGTCAGCTGTGAGTGAAAACCGTTCAAAAAATTCAACGATGGCAGGTGAACGGCCTTTGAGGGACTTAGACCATGCGATTTGAACATTTTTCAATGCATCCTTGGTCGCTACACTCGAATTTTTATACCAGTCCGGTGAATCGGAAGGCTGGATCATTTTGTATTTAGCCGAATCGTACTTGGGTTCTGACAACATGCGTACATCGAACATGTACCAGATAGCGTGCGGCTTATAGCAGTAAAATGCATAACCTTCGTTTTTTGCGATAGCATCTTTGACCCGTGCTGTTTTAACACTCTCTTCGGCGCGTACTGGATCAATAAATGAAAGTAAGTCGTAGTCGCGTACTTTTACTTCATTGACGTTTGCCGAGGCCCAACCGGGAGCACCAATCCACATTTCGCCCTTGCCATTGCCATCACTATCCATTTTCATGGCGACGTCTGGACGACCCAGGTCGGCGATGTCGGTAATACTGTGTTTTTTACCGAAATTCTCCGGCACGCAGAAACCCTGGTTTCCTTCGTAAGAATTTTTACTGAGTTGTACGGTACCTGCACCGTCAACATATTTTTTGGTAAAACTCTCCTGATTGGGAAGCCAGACATCGGGATGTACGTCGATATCACCTTTACCCTGATCCATGCCCTGGAATATAGTAGCGTTATTGCCTGGAACCAGATTAGCTTCACCGCCGATGCGTTCAACGACTACTGCCTGAAGCAGCGCAGCAACAGCCTGCGCGCCTGTCCAGGAGGGTGCTCCTATATTGACTTTCTCTGCGCTAACCGCAACAGAAGATAACAAACTCATAAACAGGCCTAGAGTTAGACCCAACATTGTTCTTTTCATTTCAGCTCCTCTTTATTCTGGTTAGATTACCGGATATATTTTGATTGTTAACCGGATACTTTATTGCTCATCCGTCCGTGGAGCCACCCTGTTTAGTTTTTATACTGTTTCAGGCTGGTTACTTACGCGATATTTCCTCTGAAGTTTGAGAATATCACCTGTTTTTCCTGTTTATTCCAATGTTATTTTGGACTGCCATTATTCCAAATCGGTATAATCAGCAATAAAGGCCGATGATTTTTGAGGAATACCAATGGACATAAAATTACTTGAAGACTTTGTCTGTCTGGCAACGCAGCAGAATTTCACGGCAGCTTCCCGGGAACGAAACATATCTCAGTCCGCATTAAGCAGGCGCGTCAAATCGCTTGAGCAATGGCTTGGCACCGAACTAATCAATAGAGACAGTAATCAGTTTAATCTAACGCCACAGGGGCGAATCTTTGTTCCCGAGGCTGAATTAATCCTGCGACGGATTTACAACGCCCGCGAAGCGGTGCGTGCTGCTGATACTAATGGAGATTTCGAAGTAACTGTCGCCTCACAAAACTCGATTGCTCAAACTTTTTTTCTTGACTGGGTTAAACGATTAGAGGCCAGGCTGGAAACCATCTATTTTCGCCTGATTTCTGAAAAGTTAAGCGTTTGCATCGACCTGCTTAATCAGGGTCATGTAAATTATCTGTTTTGCTATGCTAACGACACCATGACTCTACCTGTTGATGAAAATAAATTTTCTTATAGTACGGTGGGAAGAGAAACCCTGATTCCAGTATCAACACCGAAGCAGGAAAGAAAAGCACTGTTTAGCCTTCCCGGGACTTCAGATAATTTAATACCCTACGTTGCTTATGCACACGAATCTCTTTTTGGCAAAGCGGTAGATCAGTTAATTCAGCATAAATCACACAATTGTTTTCTATCCAGACGTTATGAGAATGCTTATTCACATACACTTAAGTCGCTGGTAAAGGAAAACCTCGGACTGGCCTGGCTACCAAAGTCGTCTATAGTTACTGAAATTGAAAATGGTGAGCTATGCAGAGCAGGAGACAAACACTGGGATATCGAATTCGATATCCGGCTTTACTATCACCACACCGCCAGTACCGCAAGAGAGAAAGTCATTCTTGATACTTCGCTGGAAATGGCCAACGCCGCGCAGGCCGGGTAGTTGCTTCGATTACAACTAGTCGTTTAACTGAATTCGCAGACCGAATGGACGTTACTGGCGCGATGCATTAAACCACTTCAAACAGGGCAGCCGCACCCATACCACCACCGACACACATCGAAACCACAACAAACTTTGCACCACGACGTTTGCCTTCGATCAATATGTGCCCGGTCTGGCGTGCACCTGTCATTCCGTATGGATGACCAATTGAGATAGCACCGCCGTTAACATTGAAAATTTCATTATCGATACCCAGTTTGTCGCGGCAATAAATTGTCTGGCAGGCAAACGCTTCGTTGATTTCCCACAATCCAACTTCTTCCATTTTTATACCGGTTCGTTGAAGCAATTTCGGAATCGCATAGATCGGACCAATGCCCATTTCTTCCGGAGCATTACCTGCAACAGCCATACCTCGATATATTCCCATCGGATTAAGCCCACGTTTTTCGGCAAGACTCGCTTCCATTAGCACACAAGCGGAAGCACCATCCGATAGTTGACTTGCATTACCCGCGGTTACGCTACCTCCGTCAATAACCGGTGCCAGAGCTGCCAGGCCATCAAGTGTGGTTTGTGGCCGATTACCTTCATCCTTTGACAATATAGTTTCCTCATAATGGACTTCACCGCTCTCTCTGTCTTTAATCAATTGTGTCGCATTAACAGGCACTATCTCGTCATCAAACCGACCCGCCTGCTGAGCTATAGCAGTACGCATCTGGGACTGATACGCGTATTCATCCTGAGCTTCCCGACTGATTTCAAATTTTCTGATGATATTTTCTGCTGTCAGCAACATAGGCATATAAGCGTGTTCAGCTCTATCGACAACATGCGGGTCTTTCTCATCTGCAGTCCACTGAAGGTATTGATTCTGTACGGCAGATATATTGTCCTGCCCACCGGCAACGACAGTTTCCATACCATCAACAATTATCTGTTTAGCGGCAATAGCAATCGCCATCAACCCAGAAGAACATTGACGATCAATCGTTTGCGCAGAAACTGAGTATGGTAGCCCGGCAGCTAATGATGCATTACGGGCAATATTCATCCCGGCGGTACCGGCATTTAGCACCGAGCCGATAACAACATCATCAATAGCTTCTGGATCGACACCGGATCGTTCAACCGCATGACGAATAGCATGGGCTGTCATGGTTGGTGATTTGATATTATTCAATGAGCCTTTGAATGCGACACCGATTGGTGTGCGTGCGGTTGATACTATGACGGCATCTTTCATATCGAAGCCTGATAAATTAATGAATCTATAGGTTGTATGTTATCAGACTCTGCGTTCTTTTGAGGGCCATTTCCTGCCTGGCTTGAGAAGCCCTTTCTTCTGTTTCAAATAAATGATCACTATGATTACGCCGTACTCAAGCAAATGCCCGAATACAATAAACCATCAACAAAGATGGGAATATTCCCAGTCCTATGAGGCTAAGACCATTTGCACTAAGCAACATCTTCGCATCCAGCGAGGGCTTGATGGAGATAATTTGATTCTCGTCAACTTCATCGAAATACATGACCTTAACTATACGTAGGTAATAGAAGAGCCCTATGACAGAAAATAACACGGCAACTACAGCAATCCAGGCGAGGTTGACCGAAATTACTGCCTGTAAAACACTGAGCTTGGCATAAAAGCCTACCATGGGCGGTACCCCCGCCATAGAAAACATAGCGATAGATAACATAGCCGCATACCAGGGATTCGTGTGGTTTAGCCCGGCCAGATCGCTTATATTTTCTGCTTCAAAGCCTTTTCGGTTTAATATAATCAATACACCGAAAGCAAC
>JAAEOZ010000437.1 GCA_024222685.1 Gammaproteobacteria bacterium
ACTTCGCTGGTCCACAGACCAGAGGCCAGCGGTACCGTCATGCCCGCTGCAACAGCAAAACGCATGAAATCTCGCCGACCCAGTTTGCCGCTTTTTGCATCCCGGGTAATTAAATCTTTAATCTCTTTTTTTTCACTCATTTGTTTGTTCTCCTCGGTTTAATTATATTTAGGTGTGATTTACTAATATTTTCTACCTCAAGTCAGTGAATATACAAGAGGCACAGATATGAACAAAATGGTAAATTTTTATGGGAGTAATCAAATTCGGTCATGACTATTATAAATACATTTTGTCGGTGTATTAAGAATACTACTCGTTTAAAGATAAAATTTCGAGGATTGCCTGATAGAAAGTTAATTGGAGCAGTGAGGAAATAATGAAAATAGCAATTTTCGGAGTCGGTGCAATGGGCTCTGTATACGCCGGTTTAATGGTTGAATCGGGACACGAGGTCTGGGGTATTGATATCTGGCAGGATCATATAGATGCGATTAACCAGAATGGCTTACACCTCGATGGTGCCAGTGGGGATCGTCTCATCAACGGCATCCATGCGACCAGTCAGGCCGAAGATGCAGGTGAATGTGATCTCTATGTGATTGCCACCAAAGCCTGCGGGGTTGGCCCGGCAGCAAAGGCTATTTCAAGCCTGATGGGAAAAGACTCATTGATCTTGACTATTCAGAATGGGCTCGGTGCAGGGCAACGAATAGCCCAGTATATAGCAGTCGATAATGTGCTACTCGGTGTTGCTGACGGTTTTGGTGCTTCGATGAAAGGTCCGGGGCAGGCCCACCACAATGCGATGAACCTGATCCGTATCGGAGAAATGAACGGTGGCAT
>JAAEOZ010000438.1 GCA_024222685.1 Gammaproteobacteria bacterium
ACTTCGCTGGTCCACAGACCAGAGGCCAGCGGTACCGTCATGCCCGCTGCAACAGCAAAACGCATGAAATCTCGCCGACCCAGTTTGCCGCTTTTTGCATCCCGGGTAATTAAATCTTTAATCTCTTTTTTTTCACTCATTATAGATATCTCCTCGGTTTAATATTTACTCCCCGTATTTCCCAGCGTCGTGGTGCTTGTCGTCCTCGACGCTTGTATTGAGAAGCTGGTCAAATTTACCAGTAGAAACTTCGCGCAGGCCTCTATGATGTACTAAAGCACTGATGAAATACAATCATGCTCACCATATTATCCGTTGCTACAAGGTCTCTACGCATTTCATCCTGATATATTTTTGGCTTATTTCGGGATGACTTCAGGAACAAAATAGATGAAAATTAGAACTGGTAAGACATTTATGGCAGGGCGCATTAATAGCATGAACGAGTTGTTTTCTCCTGAACGACCAGCCGATTTTGTACCCGACGTTCGAATAGCATTCATTTTGGCACCGGCGTTTACCATTCTTCCGCTTGCTGGCTTTATCGATGCCGTACGCCACTCGTCAGACGAAACTGATCGCAGCCGGCAAATATTCTGTAATTGGGAGGTACTATCAAGCGATCTGGATCCTGTTACGTCGAGTTCTGGGTTATCAGTTTTGCCCTGGAAGACTTTCGAGGACGCCGACGAATACGATTATCTGGTGGTTGTCGGGGGATTGATCGATCGATTGGACGAGATCCATGCCGATACGCTCGATTTCATAACCAGGCAATACATCAAAGGGGTGAAACTAATCGGACTATGCACAGGGAGTTTTACCATTGCAATGACCGGGCTCCTCAAAGGCAAGCGAGCCGCAATCCATGTCCACCATAGACTGGAATTCCTGGAATTGTTCCCGGATGTAGTGCCCGTTGAAAATGAGCTCTACGTCAGTGATGGAGGCATTCTGACCTGCCCAGGAGGTACCGCGGCGATCGATCTTGCGGTTGAAATTCTGATCGAACATTGCGGCAGGTCCCGAGGAATGAAAGGCCTGACCGCTTTGGTTGTTGACGAGCATCGCTCGGCACACAATGTTGGACGATTGCCTTATAGAGACCTCGAAGAGTGTGGCAACTGGCGTGTCGAGCAAGCTGTAAAAATTATGCGACAGAAAATTTTCGAACCCGCTACAACTCAAAAGCTGGCGCAGATGTTGGGATCTACCGTACGCCAGCTCAATCGCGTATTTCTCGAACATGCAAAAGCTTCGCCACAGGAAGTTTGGCGCGATATGCGTTTACAGCATGGCCGGTGGCGGCTTATTAATTCAAAACGAACAATAACGCAGATCGCGTATGAATGTGGCTTTGCAGACAGCAGCCACTTTTCCAGATGGTTTAAGACTAAATTCGGTGAAACGCCGAGAAGCTACCGCGAACACCGGTTAGCTCGTCAACGGTAATTTAATGTGATCAGCATTACCTGGCTCCACCATCATATGCCTGTAGAAACATTGAAATTTCTTCTTTTCCAGGGCCTTGTGCTAGCGCCAGAGTGGTTAAAATTTTTGCTTTCAATGGGGCTAGCCAGCCGCCTGATATCAGACCACGTTGCAGAAGATCGATCTCTCCTCCGATATAACCATATGTCTGCTTACAGACCTGTCCGCCGGGACTGCGGGAACAAAAAACAACTGGGATAACTAGGGCAGCTTGCTCTAGTCGGTCTGCCACTTCAGGGGGCACGTGCCCGGCTCCCATTGCAGCCAAAACAATTGCTTTGTAGCCAGCGTCTACTGCCGCGGTTACGAGACGGCCATCATCATTCATTGATGAGATAAGTAGAGCGACGGGTGGAACTTCCAGCAAGTCATGCAGCTCACATCTAATGATTCTTTGATCAAACGGCCTTGAAAATAGAACGACTCGATCCTCAACAATGCGTCCCACGGGCCCGCAAAGCGGTGATTTGAATGCATCACCTTTAATGGAATCCTGTTTAGCAACATGGCAGGCGAGATGAAGCTCGTTATCGAACGCGACTATCACGCCGTAATCTGCAAATGCTGAATATGATGCTGCAGAGATGGCAGCGACAAGATTGGCAGGACCGTCGCTGCCTGCCATTGAGGGGTTTCTCATAGCGCCCGTGATAACAACAGGACACGATGCCTGTATCATCAGATCCAGCGCAAATGCCGTCTCTTCTATCGTATCGGTGCCCTGAATGACGACGACACCATCAATGCCTCGTTTCACGGCATCACGCACCCCGGCAGCGAGCTTCGCAATATCACTTATTGTCAATGCGCCACTCGGTTTTTGCACCAGTTGCTTGACCTCAAGTTCAGCCATTTGTGCAAGTTGCGGTAGTGAACTGATCAAATCATCTGCGCTTAGATTGGGCTTTACGCCAGTTTGGCTGTCCCCAGTCATAAGGATTGTCCCACCAAGGGCAAACAGTGCGATTTTGGGTGTTTTCATCGATGCAACGTTAATTCGTAAGTCACCTTGACAGGTGAATATAGGCTTTCGCTGCGCGAGCTACTGAGTCTGAATCTAGTTCAAATCCAAGACCCGGACGATCGATTGCGGCGAGTCGCCCCTCTATGGGTGTTACATCAGGGCTTGCGATAATGTCTTCGCTCAGGAAGTTACCCATGATCTGATTGGCATCGTCAAGGTTGGGAATTACAAGCCCCGCCTGATGGGCTGCACAGGTTGTTATGCTGGTTTCAAAGTTACCGTGGATGCAGACATTTAATCCGCTTGCCTCGGCTACCGCAGCGGCCTTGATGAAATTCAGGATGCCGCCGCATTCATGCAGACCCAGCACAATGAGGTCGGCTGCATTTATCTGGCAGACATTGTAGACATCCTGAAATGTGTGAACGGCCTGATCGGCTGCAATCGGCGTGTCGACGCTGCTGCGAAGTTGGGCCAGGGCCGCAAGACTGGAACTGTCGACTGGCTGTTCTATCATTTCAATATTGTATGGTTTCAACGCCGCGATCATACGACGGGCAGTCAATAGGTCCCAGTTTTCGTTGGCATCGGCACGAAGACGCGAATTACCGATCGCAGCACGAACCGCAGCGACCGAATCCAGGTCGTTTTGCTGACCGCGTCCGATTTTCAAATAGATCACTTCGTGACCAGCATCGGCATAGCGTTTTGCATCGGCTGCAAGTTCGGTGGGGCCTTTGCCCTGGGCAAATCCGAAATACTGGATGTACTCCCGCCTGGCACCACCAAGCATTTTGTGTACAGCGGTATTGTTGACTTTGCCGAGCAAATCCCACAGTGCCATCTCAAGACCAGCAGTAACCTGCAAAGACAATTTGCGGTGGTTGCCAGGGCCCTGGCTGGCAAATATAGCCTGGTGGCAATAAGCCATGATCGCGCTAATATTGCTGGCGTCCATTCCAATAAGGCCAGCGCGAAGCGCGTTATAGGCATGAACTGTCATCTCGCAGTTGGGTGCACCAAAACTTTCACCGAATCCAGTAGTTCCATCCTCGCATTCGAGTTCAATGAGCACCATGTTTGCACCGTAGTTGGTACCTTGCGCCCAGTAATAAGGTTCTTTGAACTCAAGATAGAGCGGCGTGGCTTTAATCGATTTAATTTTTATTTGTGATACATTTTGCATTTGCCTGTTGCTCCTGATGTGAAGCGCTGGTTTGGATTTCCATCTAAATATTACTGATGTCTCTGGTCCCTGAATTGAATACTTCGGTCATTGTGTAGAACAATTTGTATCATGTGGGGTGGAATATTACTGGGACGCCACTCGAGTTAGCTTGCCAACGTTGCGGACGTACTATCTACCGATTATATCAATAGCATGAAATATTATGCCGAATGGCTTGTATTTGTGACCATCAGTCATAAAGTAACCGCCAGTCATATTTTATTTCAATCATGGTGCAACAGCCAACCAGAAAACAGCGTGAATTCACCCGTAGGGAAGACGAAATCCTTCGTGCGGCCCTGGGTTTATTCGACAGCGATACCTGGGAATCTGTCACCATTGAGCAAATTGCTCAACAGGCCGATATCGGCAAAGGGACTGTCTATAAACATTTTCCCAGTAAAGATCATATTTATGCACGACTCGCGCTCGATTTTTACAACAACTTGCTTGATCGAATAAAAGCAACACCGCCTTGCCAAAATGTTGAAAAACGAATGCGCGATATGACGTTAGTAGCTTTTGAGTACCATCTTTATCAGCCACAGTACCGCCGGGTTACACAATATTGCCATCGCGATGATTTTCGCCGTCGAGTTGGCGATGAAGTAAACGAGGAATTCCGTAGGCTTGATGCTCATTTTGGTGAATTGACTATGTCGCTCATCGAGCAGGGTATGACAGACGGTATCTTCCCCAGGCGTTCGGCAGAGTATTCTACTTATGGACTGCATGCCTGTTTTGAGGGTGCCATGAACACACTCTGGTGCGCAGGCAGTAAGCAAATTGATGCCGAAGTCTTTATCCATGAAATTATTGAATTCATGATGGCCGGGCTCATCAATATGCCAGCACAACCAACCCTGTTAAAGCAGAATATTACTGAGAAAAATTCATGAAAGTGCCGGTATTGATATCATTTGGATTAGCAATTCTCATAGGTGGCTGGATGTTAAGCGGCCAGTTATCCCCAACATCAAACAGTAACATAGCATCGGCCGATGAATTAGCAGGTAAACAGGACAGCAGTGTTATGAAAGTACAGGTGGAGGATCGCCTGGCTAAAATTATCGAACGCAAGGTGGTAATTCTTGGACAGGTTGAACCGTATCGGCAGGTTAGTCTGGCAGTAGAAGCAGCGGGGCGTGTTAAAAAGCTACATGCAAAAGCAGGCCATCGGGTGAAAGCGGGGCAACTATTATTACAGCTGGCTGTCAATGAACGCAAAGCTCGGTTAACCGAAGCTGAAGCAATCCTAAGACAGCGCCAGGCCGATTTTGACGCCGCTAAAAAAATGAAAAGCCAGGGTTTACAGTCGCAAACTAACCTTACTCTTGCTGAAGCGCAGCTTGAATCAGCAAAAGTACAACGTGTACAGGCTCGCCTGGCGGTTGACCACACCGACTTGCGTGCACCATTCAATGGTGTCATTAATGAGAATTTCATCGAAGTTGGCAGTTTTGTCGATCGGGGTGACCCTATTTTTATTTTAATCGATGATAGTCGCTTACTGGTGAGTGGTCAGGTACCACAACAGAATATAAGGTCGGTAAAACTGGGGCAAAAGGCTGTTACCAGATTTATGGATGGCCATGAGGTCGAGGGGAAAATAACTTATATTTCCGCCACCGGAGATTCATCAACACGCAGCTTTCGGATCGAAGTCGAAATTCCAAACGACAATCTACAAACCCTCGCAGGCATCAGTGCCGAAATCCGTATTCCTGTGGAACGGTTGCCGGGGCATCTACTTTCTCCGGCAATGCTCGCACTTGATGTGCAGGGTTCTCTTGGTGTTAAAGCAATTGATGACAGGAACGTAGTACGTTTCTTTCCGGTATCCATTGTCAATACCAGTTCAGCAGGTGCCTGGGTTACGGGTTTACCGGAGCAGGTTCGCATCATTACCCTGGGCCAGGGATTTGTCCAGTCTGGGGATGTTGTAGAACCTGTATTTGAAAAGACCCCGCCTTCGGTCACAACACCAAACCAGAGTTAGGCAGATGCACGCTTTTATTGAAGCCGCTTTTGATCGTGGCAGAACAGCGATACTGATTTTGATGTTCGTTATCATTGCAGGTGCTGCTTCCTATATTAATATACCCAAGGAATCCGACCCGGATGTGGCGATCCCGATTATTTATGTTTCAATGTCTCATGAGGGTATATCTCCCGATGACGCCGAACGACTACTGGTTCGTCCGATGGAAAAAGAGTTGCAATCCATCGAGGGCATCAAGGAAATGCGAGGCACAGCTACCGAGGGCCAAGGTTCAGTTTTACTCGAGTTCGACGCTGGCTTCGATGCACAAAAGGCACTCAGTGATGTGCGAGAAAAAGTAGATGTAGCAAAATCACAATTACCCGGCGATACCGATGAACCTACAGTGAATGAGGTAAATGTTGCCCTTTTTCCTGTACTAACCGTTAGCCTCTCAGGCCCTTTGCCGGAGCGAGGCCTGCTAAAAGTGGCTAAAAGCCTGAAGGATCGAATTGAGGCATTGCCCGGTGTGCTAGAGGTTGATGTAGGTGGCGATCGTGCCGAGGTCATGGAAGTCACGGTCAATCCTATCATCATGGAAACCTATGGCGTTCGTTATGAGGAACTATTCAGCCTCATTCAGCGCAACAATCTGCTCGTCGCTGCTGGTGCGCTGGATACCGGCAATGGGCGTCTGGTATTAAAAGTACCCGGTGTTATCGAAAATATCGAAGACGTGCTGCGACTACCTGTCAAAGTCGATGGAGATACAGTTGTCACTTTTGGTGATGTCGCCAGTGTCAGCCGGACTTTCAAGGACCCACAAGGTTTTGCGAGAGTCGATGGTCAGCACAGTATCGCTCTGGAGATCAAAAAACGTATTGGCACCAATATTATCGAAACAATCGAAGAAGTCCGTGCACTAGTAGTAGCAGAAAGTGAACACTGGCCAGCAAGTATTCAGATCGGCTATATGCAGGATCAATCAGAAGATATTCGTGAGATATTAGGTGACCTGCAGAATAATGTACTCAGTGCCGTGATCCTGGTGATGATAGTCATCATTGCAATACTCGGTGTACGCTCCTCCTTGCTGGTTGGTCTTGCCATACCCGGGTCATTTTTAACCGGTATCCTGGCACTGGATTTGATGGGTCATACGCTCAATATAGTCACTTTATTCAGCTTGATTCTGGTAGTTGGTATGCTGGTAGATGGTGCTATCGTTGTCACCGAGTTAGCCGACCGTAAACTCAGCGAAGGATTGAATAAAAAAGAAGCCTACGGCTTCGCCGCAAAACGCATGTGCTGGCCTGTTATCGCATCGACGGCAACTACGCTAGCGGTATTCATGCCATTGATGTTCTGGCCTGGCGTGATTGGCCAATTCATGAAGTTCCTGCCCTTGACCGTTATGGTATGTCTCGGGGCATCACTTTTCATGGCCTTGATATTCATCCCTGTATTGGGTGGTAATTTTGGTAAGCGCAATCCGGATAAGAATTTGCAGCAAACCATGTTAGCTGCAGAAAGTGGCGATCTACAGGTTATTGGCGGATTTACCGGTGGATATATCAGTGTGTTGCGAGGTTTCCTACGTTTTCCCGCATTAACTCTGCTGTTAGCCCTCACAGCAATTGTGTTGACATACATGGCATACGCTAAATATAACCACGGGACAGAGTTTTTTCCTGACGTCGAGTCCAAATTTGCCCAGGTACAGATTCATACCCGGGGCGACTTATCTATCTATGAAAAAGACCGGGTAGTTCGTAAGGTTGAGCAGCGTATTCTTGGTATGGACGAGTTGCGCGTTGTTTATGCCCGAACCTTTAACTTTGGCAGTGGCAATAATCGGGCGGAAGATGTTATCGGTGTGATCCAGCTGGAGTTTATCGACTGGCAAGCGCGTCGTAAAGGTAGCGTAATATTGGAGGAAATCCGGCAACGCACCGCCGATATTGCTGGCATTCTCATCGAAGTCCGAAAACAGGAAAATGGCCCCAGCGAAGGTAAACCCATCAAGCTGCAACTCAGTTCACGGCAGGTGGAAAAACTAGCACCAGCAGCAGCTAAAATCCGTGCCGAGATGGATAGGATTGGTGGTTTTGTCGACGTAGAAGACTCACGGGCGCTAGCCGGTGTGGAATGGCGCTTACTGGTCAATCGTGAATTAGCTGCACGCTATGGCGCGGATGTATCGCTGCTTGGCAATGCAGTCAGAATGGTAACCAACGGTATTAATCTTGCGACTTATCGCCCCGATGACACCGATGAGGAACTGGACATCAGGGTTCGCTTTCCTTTTGGTGAGCGCAACCTCGATAAACTCAGTCAACTGCGTGTACCCTCCAGTCGTGGCATGATACCGATCAGCAATTTTGTCACTTTGGAACCTGCACCGAAAACTGGCACACTAAACCGGGTCGATGCACAACGAGTCATAACAGTTCAGGCTGATGTGGCGGAAGGCTTGCTGGTTGACGAAAAGGTAAAAGAATTGCGTGCAAATCTGGAAAACTTATTCGACCCTGAGATATTGATTCAGTTTAAGGGGGAGGACGAAGAGCAACGCAAAACCGGTGCATTTCTCGCTAAAGCATTTTCTGTTGCAATATTCCTCATGACGCTGATTCTGGTGACCCAGTTCAACAGCCTCTACCAGGCCGTAATGGTTCTAAGTGCAATTATTTTTTCCACGGCCGGTGTCTTAATGGGTTTACTGATTTCCGGTCAGCCTTTCGGTACAGTCATGGTTGGAATTGGCATTATTGCTCTCGCAGGCATCGTCGTGAATAATAATATTGTTCTGATTGATACTTACAATGGCTTAAAGAGTGCCGGGCTGGAGGCCTTTGACGCTGCACTTCGAACGGGCGCTCAGCGCATGCGACCGGTACTACTTACTGCGGTAACAACAGTACTGGGTTTGTTGCCTATGGTATTGTCGATGAATATTGACTTGCTCAATCGTAGCGTCTCATTTGGTGCACCGTCGACGCAGTGGTGGACTCAGCTTGCAACTGCGATTGCAGGCGGCCTTTCTTTTGCTACAGTGCTGACACTGATTTTGACGCCCTGCCTGCTGGTACTGGGTGACAAGCTATTTGGTGGTAAAAAGAAACCAGTTTTGGTAAAAGAAAACCCACGGGCGCAACCGACTACCGATTTAGCAGGCTAATCTAGTACTGCTTCAGGGTGATATTGAGCAAGAACTAGTTGGATTACCCCTCACCCGATATATCGATTACTCAAGCGGCCTACGCCCTCGATATTGACGTCGATTAACTGGCCCGGTTGCATCGTATCTGCACCTACAGAAGTACCACAGGCAATGACATCTCCCGGCAATAATTCAACTTCATTGGCGATTTTGTAGACAATTTCTCGGGGCGAGTAAATCATATCGTTTACCGGATAATCCTGTTTTTTCTCACCATCCAGAAAAGCCTGTACACGCAGATTGTCGGGTTCAATGCCGGTTGAAATCCAGGGGCCGATGGGACCAAAGCCGGGCAGGCTCTTGGAACGACACCATTGATGGAATTCATCATTTTCCTTGAGTTCCTTTGGAGCGGTTACATCATTCACGCAGGTATAACCAAAAATATATTCATCGATATCTTCCAGCTCGGCCTGAAAACAGCGTTGACCAATAACGATGCCAAGTTCTGCTTCAAATTTTATCGTACTGGTAAATCCTGCAGGACGAGTTATTTTTTGCTGGTGTGCAGCAACACTACAGGTCAGTTTGGTGAAATAGAGGGGAAATCCCGGGTGTTGAGTGCCTTCAAATTGCATGCGTTCATGAAAATTATTCCATAGCCCTAAAAATTGTGGCGGGTCTACAGGTGGCAACCAGTCTACCTGTTCGGTAGAAACCATTTCACCGGTAGCTGTTTTGTCTCCGAGCATGATGCCCTGATAAAGCGCAATTCCTCTACCCTGATCGAGGCCTAGAAATTCCTGATTTTGATATTTTATTCGACCCCAGCGTTGCATATTAACCCTCCCGTGGACAACTTTTATGGCGCTTCAATCATAGGTAGGTGGCGCGAAAATGTCCATGGCCTGAGTTGATCGGCAGCGAATTCAGGGGAGAATCAGGGGGCATAATAGAATTGTCCAGCCCGTTTTTGCTGTCTCTTTTGAGGCTATACCTTCTGGATCTGTTCTGGGTCACTGCTCGGGCTACCGGGTTCGTCACTGCAACCAATTATTGCTCTCAACCGGATTTTCCTGCCAGATTCTCTCCATGTATGATTTCAATAAAACCAGCAATTGCGCGCACCGTCTCGCTTTCAAACTGTCTATGCGGTGAATGCCCGCAGTCGGGTAGCAAACAGGTTTGCACCGACCCCGTCATTCCTTCCTCAGCGGCTGTTATCTGTGCTTCGCTACCGTATTCATCGCTTTGGCCCTGAATCACCAGGATTGGTATTTCGATATTGGGCAGGTACTCGGTGATATTCCATGACTTAAATTCGTCACATAGCCATGCATCATTC
Organism: Gammaproteobacteria bacterium; assembly: GCA_024222685.1. Taxonomy (GTDB): domain Bacteria; phylum Pseudomonadota; class Gammaproteobacteria. The sequence goes on from JAAEOZ010000438.1 coordinate 10,173, forward strand.
CAGCCCCAGAATGCATTGTCGACTCGCTCGCCGTGATATTTTTCCAGCCGGTTTCTGAGGTCGGTGGTTTCATAGAGTGATTTTGCATTTGCGATTGATTCGATGGATTTTGATTCGACAAAAAAATGCGGCGCCAGCAACACCATGGCCTGAACCGATGATTCTGCGTGACTGCCGGCGTATATAGTGGCGATAGACGCACCATCCGAATGGCCGATAAGAATAAAAGTTTCACCCGGAATCCGGTTCAGGACTTCCTCCAGAACTACAGCTTCGTCGTGCATGTAACCGACAGTTCGTGGTAATGCGCAGGGGTCGGATTGACCATAACCCTGTCTTGAGTAGCTAAATACACCGAGCCCGGTTTTCTCGGCCAGACGTTGGGGGAAATTCTTCCACATCGATACGCAACCCAACCCTTCGTGCAGCAGAACCAGCACCGGCTCATCTGGCCTGCCTGCTATCCAGTGGTATTCGAGCTTAGTATTATCAAGTTCGATAAAACCCTGATGCTTCATGCTAAACGCCGAGGTATTTAGACTTTAAATCCGGTTCGGCGATTAATGACGCGTTATCACCCTGCCAGGCGATAGCGCCTTTTTCGATGATATAGTGGTAGTC
>JAAEOZ010000439.1 GCA_024222685.1 Gammaproteobacteria bacterium
CCAGAATTGTTCCTTCAAAAGGTAGTGCAGAAAGACCTTCAGTACCATTATAATTCCCTTCCTGAGTAGCGGTTAGCAGAGGGTGGAGTACCTTAATTGGCGCTTTGAACATCTCGACAAACTCCATCAGGCCCTGATTTGCCCGGCAAAGAGCGCCCGAGTAACTGTAAGCATCGGCATCGTTCTGTGCAAAATGTTCCAGCATACGGATATCGACTTTACCTACCAACGCAGAAATATCCTGATTATTTTCATCCCCCGGTTCGGTCTTTGCTATTGCAATTTGATCAAGGATAGAAGGTTGAATTTTAACCACCTTGAACCGGGTAATGTCGCCGCCGAATTCATGCAATCGTTTGGCAGCCCATGGCGACATGATATTGTTCAGATAACGTTCGGCAATGCCATATTCGCCTTGCAATATGTCACTATCTTCATTGGCATCAAATAGTCCCAGGGGAGATTCAAAAACCGGGGAATCCTTTATCGCGTAAACAGGCTTGACTTCCATTAAGGCTTTTAACCGCTCCGCGAGCGATGACTTACCTCCCCCTACCGGGCCGAGCAGATATAGAATCTGTTTCTTTTCCTCAAGCCCCTGTGCCGCATGCTTAAAATAGGAAACTATCTGTTCAATGGCGTCTTCCATACCGTAGAACTCTTTAAAGGCGGGATAACGCGAAATAACCTTATTGGAAAAAATGCGGCTAAGTGCGGGATCCTGCGATGTATCAATCATCTCCGCTTCACCGATCGCTGCCAGCATTCGTTCACTCGCTGTCGCATATGCCAGTGGATCTGATTTACACAGGTTGAGGTAATCCTGTAAAGACAACTCTTCCTGTTGACGTTGTTCGTATCTGTCTTGATACTTTTCGAATATACTCATTTTACTCACCTTGCACCTTGATGACTTTACCACCGATATCAGGCATTAATTCTCAATGCTGATAAAAGTGGCCGCCGCCATTATTTTTAATACAATTTATAAACCTCACAATATTTCGTTTTAATCGGGACAGAGTTTTTCAACCCGTGCCCTGACCCGATTTCGATCTTAATATTAATCATAGTTAATAATTTAGACGTTGATTGATTAATTTTGTTCGGATTATCAAACCACAAAATAATTAACACCAACTGAATGTCGGGTTGCGAGATTTCCCGCTTTCTCAAGTAATTGATTTTCAACTATTTAAATGACATCTAATGGCTATACAATGCCAATAGAAAGCTGGAGTTGCAGCCTTATAATTATTTCTACTATTCGTCTGAGCTGTTAGCTTTGTGTTGATTCATCTGCAGGGCGATCTGGTACAAATTATTTCTTTTTCTACCGCTTAACTGGCTGGCAATTTTTACCGCTTTATTCAAGGGCAGTTGTTGTAGCAGAATTTGAAGCATATCAATGTCACCCTGATCATCAGCCTGATCAATTTTTTCAGAGTTATCAATTAATACAACGAATTCTCCCCGACATAATGCAGAATCCTCACAAAGCATCTCGAGTATGTCTTTAGCTCTTCCCTGTAGGAAATTCTCATGGGATTTAGTGAGTTCTTTGGCCACCACAACCAGGTTATCCGGCATAACCTCAACTAGCTGTTGCATCAGGCGTTCGATTCGATGACTTGATTCGAGCAATACCAATGTTCCCTGCAGGCGTTTATAGCGCTCCAGACTTCGTATTCTTTCCTGGTTTTTCTGCGACAGGAAGCCAACAAAAGTAAACGGCTCCAATGGAAGCCCGGCTGCCGACAACGCCGCTATAATCGAACAGGCACCTGGTACCGGACATATTTTTATTTTTGCTGCTCTTGCTGCTCTGACCAGAGGAAAACCTGGATCGGAAAGCAACGGCGTACCCGCATCTGAAATAAGTGCAATATCCGCCCCCCCCTGCAATGTCTCTATTAGCTGCTGGAAACGATGATTTTCGTTATGCTGATGAATAGATACCATCGGCTTCTTTATGCCAAGATGCCCTAGCAGGCGCTGACTGTGTCGCGTATCTTCGGCTGCGATCAGATCAACCTTGCGCAAAATTTCAATTGCTCGAAGAGTGATATCGTCGAGGTTTCCGATCGGGGTTGCAACAATATAGAGTACGCCACTCATGCAAAAGAGTGTACACTATAATGCCGGTCCAGATAGCTCATCTGGGTGATTTCCAAAACCTGAAAATGCTGTTTACAGATGAAACTGTTTAACCCTTGCACTTTTATATTTCTACTTGGCTTAACTGTTGTAAGCGCTTGTCAAACAGGTCCCCAGTCGCCTCAGATTACTACACAACAACCCGACTCTAAAACCACCCCCGAGGAGGAATTGCCGTTATTAAGTGAGCGGGAAGAAAAGATTGTACAGGCATTCCAGTTAGAAGTTGACCAGGCATGGCTGGAAGCAGCCGAGATTTACCAGACTCTGGCAGAAAGTTCGACACAACCTGAACGCTCATCCTTCTTTATTCGTGCCGCATTGATGTTTTATAACAATGAAGCTTACGATTACCTGAAGTTCTATTTCGATTCCCTCCAGGAAACCGATATTGTTGATCAGGATATTGCCTACAGGAATACAATTCTTGCCGGAAGTTACGTCGGTATAGGTAAGGTTTATCAGGGCCTTTCCTCGTTACCTGTGATTGATGACCTAATCGACTACCGATTCAAAGCGCTGGCCTTGAATATTAGATCGAAAGGCCTGGTAGTAATCGGTAAGCCGCTTGAAAGCGCTGAGTTGCGTATGGAAATTAGCCACCATCTGAAGACACCGGAGGAAATCGAACAGAACAATGCTTTCATCTGGGATGCGCTTAATCGAATTAGCGAATCGGCCATATTACGAACTCTGTCAACGCCTCAGAGCACCGAGCTGCGCGGCTGGCTGGAACTCAATTTGATAGCCCGACGCTCAAACATGTTACCTGCTCGAATTGAGCCCTGGATTAATCAGTGGTATCAATTATACGGAGAGCACCCTGCCGCTCCAAGATTCGCGATTAACCTGCTGGAAGATAGTAAGCGAATTTACATCAACCCGGTAAAAGTTGCATTAATGCTACCGCTTTCGGGGAAACTTCAACAGGTTTCTCGGGCAATAGAAAATGGTTTTCTCTATGCCTTTTACCAGGACAGAAAGGAAATCGCCGAGCTCGACTTAATCAATGCCAGTGACGATCCTGCTGAATTTAGTATTCAGTACCAACAGGCAATCCACAATGGCGCCGAGTTTATCGTCGGCCCTATTAGCAAAACAATCGTCAATATGCTACAGAACCAGCAAAAGCTCGACGTTCCAACACTGACACTCAACTACGGCGACGAAACCGAAAACTCCACACAAAATCTCTACCAGTTTGGTCTACGCCCTGAAGACGAAGCCGAGCAAATTGCTGATTTTGCGCTAGCCGAAAATAAACATCACGCGGTAACACTGGTTCCCGATACAGACTGGGGTAGACGCTTGCAAAGAGCATTTACTGAACGTTTTGAATTCCTCGGTGGACACGTCGTCGGCGCCCAGGTTTATCCCTCTAAAAAGAATGATTATTCGAGGGCGATTAAAAGCCTGCTCAATCTAACCAGCAGCAATCAGCGTCACAAGATCATTCAGCAGGTAATCGGTGAGCAGGTGAAATTCGACTCTCGTCGTCGTCAGGATATCGACATGATCTTCATTGCCGGTAACGCCCGTCAGGCACGCCTGATTAAACCTCAGCTGAAATTTCATCACGCACATGATGTCCCTGTATATGCAACATCGCATATTTCTTCAACAAAGCGCGATGCTGATAAAGATCGAGATCTGGATGAAATCCAGTTTGTTGACATTCCCTGGATGCTGAAACAACATGAAAGCCGCGATTATGCTGAAATTAATAAACTTTGGCCCGATGAAAGTAGCCGCTTCAGTCGCTTATTCGCACTGGGTATTGATGCCTACCGACTAATTCCGTCGCTACGCCGACTGATGGTTCATCCCGAAGAATCAGGAAGCCATCACACGGGTGAACTGTCAGTTGATAAAAATGGACGCATTCACCGGCGCTTATTAATGGCCACTTATATAAAAGGGCTAGCCCGATTACTTGCGCAGGAAGATTCCAGGTCGGAATCTGAAACCTCTCAGTAAACCAATAGTGAATTCAAATAAAAGCAAAGGATTGCGGTTTGAATCCGTTGCTCGCAAGTACCTCCAGGAGCAGGGACTTGATTGCCTTGAACAAAATTTTCATAGCCGATTCGGAGAAATTGATTTAATCATGCAGGATTCGGATATGATCTGCTTCATCGAGGTTAAATACCGTAAGAGTCATGATTTCGGTGGCGCTGCAAGTTCTATTTCAAATCTCAAGCAACAGAAAATTATCAAAACTGCCCAGGTTTTTATGCAGAAATTCCACAAGCTAAGAAATCATGGAATGCGTTTCGATGCTCTGATATTGCAACAATCCGGAGACGGCATTACTATCGACTGGATCCCGAATGCCTTTTACGCAGAATCTTTTTAATGACCGATATAGATAGTTATATTCAACACAGTTTTACCGCTAGCATCGAAACCAAAGCCCTGTCAGCTAGTATGCTCGGAGAGAGTATAGAACTCGCATCAACTTTGCTCAATCGAGCATTGCTTGCCGGCCAGAAAATATTGATATGCGGTAATGGTGGTTCTGCTGCTGACGCTCAGCACTTCTCTGCCGAATTACTCAACCGCTATGAGCGCGACCGACCTGGATTACCGGCAATGGCCCTCACCACCGACAGCTCAACCTTAACAGCAATCGCTAATGATTATGATTACAATCAAATTTTTGCCAAGCAGGTAACCGCACTGGGGCAACCTGGGGACTTGTTACTGGCAATCAGCACCAGTGGGCAGTCTCCCAGTGTAAATGAAGCAGTTATTGCTGCCAACGAAAAGGAGATGTCTGTAATAGCTTTAACCGGCCGCGATGGTGGTACTATCGTTCAACTACTCGATGAAAATTCTATCGAAATACGAGTACCGTCAAATGTCACAGCCCGAATTCAGGAAGTCCATCTCCTGGTTTTGCATATTCTATGTGAATTAGTCGATCTGCAACTGCTAGGGCCGCCGGGCTAAGCACTATTTTACAATTTGTAGTCCCGGTCGTTTTTGCTTTTCTGTATGCTTATTATCATCAGCACTCGCTTCTTCCCTTTTTTCTGATCTGTCAGCATCATCAGTACCAAACATCATCCCTTCACCGTTTTCACGGGCATATATCGCCAAAACTGAATCCATCGGACAATAGATATCTTGTGCAATACCATTGAATCGAGCCGAAAATGACAGGTGCTGGTTTGTCATATCAAGATTCTGAATGGCCCCCGGTGCCAGATTCAGTACCACTTTCCCATCGGTAGCAATACCTTCTGGTATTGATATCTGATTGTGGCCGACGTCTACCAGAATATAAGGAGTTACCTCGTTATCGAGCAACCATTCATACATACCGCGAATCAGATAAGGTTTTCTCGATGTCATTATTTTGAACGTAATAAAGACCGGTCAGGCTACCATGTCTCTTTCCTGTTCAGACAGGCTTAACTGAAAAGAAGGGCGTGCAAAAACACGTTTCATATATTCTGTGATAGGCCTTACTGATTTCGGTAAATCAATTTCATAGTAGGGTAAACGCCATAGAATCGGAGCGATACTACAATCGAGTAGACTAAATTCGTTCGACAGAAAATATGGCATCGCAGAGAAGACTTCGGTTGAATTAATCAGACTTTCAGTCAGCGCCTTTTTTGCCTGCTCCTTTTTCTTTTCTGTACCATTCTCTATAACCGGTAATAGACTGAACCAGTCACTCTCGATTCGAAATAGCGCAAGCCTGCTTTTCGCTCGCGACACCGGATCTACCGGCATGAGTGGCGGATGTGGAAAGCGCTCATCCAGATATTCAATTAATACCCGCGCGTTGTACAACACCAGATCTCGATCAACCATGGTTGGAACTGTCGCATAGGGATTAAGATCGAGTAAGTCCTCCGGCAGGTTATCAGTATCAACATCGTGTATTTCGACGGTGATATCTTTTTCTGCGAGAACAATCCGAGCGCGATGGCACTCTGGGTCTGTCGGTGATGAAAAACAACTCATCACCGAGCGGCGATTTGCCACAACTGACATATTCTGGTTCCTTACTTTAGTGGATATCCTTCCCAAATTCTTTCTTTAGAAAAAAAGCCAGAATTGGGAGGAGTAATGGAAAAGCAAAGACACCCGCTACAGGGTTTTTATGGGTCTGCTTATGTGGTCTGCGGTAATTATCTGCATCATCTGAAAACATTGAACAACAGGCCGCTCTTTCCGAGTATAAAAAAGGCCGCTAGCATAGCCTAGTTTCCGATTTTCGTCGAGAGGAATTGGAAATAAAAGACTCAGTCAGAAGAAATAAATTGTCAGGCGCATCATATGGTAATACCCACAAATATGTATGATAGAATCCGCCTCAAATAATCAGCATGGTGAACCTATGAAAAATATTGTAATGACAATCAGTTTTGTGCTTTGCCTGGGCCTTGGCTTACCCGCTTTGTCCGAAGACGGCGCTACACTCTTTGCTACACGAGGCTGTATTGGCTGCCATGGTGCGGAAGGCAATGCGCCTGTTGCACCCAATTATCCAAAAATTGGAAAGCAAAACAAGGAGTATACGATTAACCAGCTAAAGGCCTTTAAAGACAAGACCCGTAGCAATGGCATGGCGACGTTAATGGCCGGCATGGTAATAGCCCTGACCGATGAAGACATAGCAAATCTAGCCGATTACCTTGCCACAAATACTGGAGCGGCCCAATGAAAATAACATGCATAATAGCACTCGCCGCATTAGTAGCTTCGAGCATCAATAACATGGCGCTAGCTGATGGTGCCAGCCTGTATGTTGAAAAAAATTGTATTGCCTGTCATGGCGCAAACGGAAACAAGCCGGTAATGGATGCCTACCCCAGAATCGGTGGCCAATCCGAGATTTATTTATTGATGCAAATGAAAGATATCAAGACTGGCACCAGAAATAACAATCATGCCCTCGCTATGAAGAATATTATGAACAATGTTCCAGATGAAGATATGGCGGCAATTGCAAGCTGGTTATCAAGGCAAATCCAGTAATTCTGAGAATGGCTGAATACAAACTAAAGCTCACCGAGGAAGCACAGCAAAGCGATGGCCGACAGGAAACCCTGGATGAGTTAATCAATTTCATGAAGGCAATGGAAGGCCTGACCATGACCGTAGTCACCCTGGACCCTGAGCAAAGTGAAAACTGGGATAAGGATGATGAAAATAGCTTTGATTATCAAGACTACTACGGTAAGGAGATTATTCAGCAAATTCAAACCCACGATCCCGATACGCAGTGCGTGGTGATCCGCAATATTCAGCAACTTCCCGTCGCCATGGCTGCCAGGCACCCTGATAGTCCGGGCTGGCAGGGCATTGGTATTGATAAGCGCTTGAGAAATGAAATCCGGGATATGATTGGTCTGGATGACTATGAGTTGGAGGAGCCGATTTAGCTTGAAGGAATAGTCAGCATCAGATATATGGGAGAACGGTGGTCAACTCAATTGGTTGATTCAGTACTTTTAACCCTCGGGCCGCAATCAAATTTCCTCAGCATCCTCTTTCTTCCACCGTCACTACTAATCCAACTTTAACCGGATCGACCACGACGGAGGTTGAAAATCGGCTGATTGCCGGGTTTTCCGTGCAAAACTCATTCTGGAAAGCTTCGAACTCCTGCATGTCACCCACACTGACAATCATGACAAAGTCCTTATCCCCAGTAACGTAATAACACTGCATTACTTGAGGATGAACGCGCATGGCATCCTTAAATTTTTTCATTACATCTGGGTTCTCGCGCTCTACGGTGACGTCGATAATTATGGTTAGCTTCTTCCCCACCTTCGCAGGATCGACAATTGCGACGTCGCTGCGAATCACCCCGTCTTTTCGAAGTCGACTAAGGCGACGATGGCAGGCGGAGGGTGAGAGGCCGACAACACTGCCGATTTCCTCCACAGTTAAGCGATTATTCTCCTGTACGATGTTCAGGATTTTGGCATTGAAATTATCAATCACGAATCGATTCTCAACAATATTTTTGCAAGATTACCAGAAAAACGCATAAATTTTGTTTAATATATAAACATACACAATAATCTTCCTTAAATATTCGTTTATGATCACATTTATTGTTTCTATTTGAATATCTGAGAGCCATCACCTTTGGATTAGCTCGGAGTACGTCACTGATTAGAGGGTAATCATGTTCGAAACCAATTCTACTGAATGGCGCCAGGGTCGATCCTGGTCAGCCGTCGAAGCCGACATAGACGCAGGCCGTGCGCGGGATACGCATTGGACAAGTCCGATGAATTTCTCCGCTTCTTATTTTGCCGGTGAGGATGTTGCGTCCGTGGCAAGGGAAGCATTCGTCAAGCATATTGGCGATAACGTTACCCATCGCCATGGCCTTCATCCGAGCATCCTTCGCTACGAAGTCGAGGCTCTGGATTTCGTCAAGCAATTACTGAACGCGCCGGGGAGTGCTCATGCTACAGTTACCACTGGAGGTTCTGAAAGCCTGTTCCTGGCAATGAAAGCGGCACGTGAAAAGGCACGCGAATTGAAACCAGAAATAGTCCACCCGGAAATTCTTCTTACCCATACAACTTACCCTGTATTTAACAAAGCAGCGCATGCTCTCGGGCTCAAAGTGCGTCAGATTGACAGCATCGTTGACTATCGCGCAGACACAGATGCGCTCGAGGCAGCCATTAGCGAAAATACCATTATGATGGTTGGAAGCGCACCGCCGTTTCCTTATGGTATCGTTGACCCACTTGAGGAAATGTCTCGGCTCGCTCAGCAAAATGATATCTGGCTTCACGTTGATGCCTGTATTGGCGGCTTCGTACTACCGTTTGCAGAAGCGCTTGGAAGACCGGTTCCAAGCTTCGATTTCAGGTTGCCAGCCTGTCAGTCCATGTCGGTTGATTTCCATAAATATGGATATGCTATGCGAGGTTGCTCGGCAGTTATTCTAAGAGACAGCGATCTTGCCCGCTACCAATCTTTTAGTTCGAACGCATGGCCTGCTGGTGACTATACCAGTGAAAATATGTCAGGGTCTCGCAATGCCGGGCCCGTCGCATCCGCCTGGGCTGTGATAGCCTATCTTGGCTATGAGGGCTTTCTGGAACGAATGTCGAAAATTCTTGAAGCTACAGATTTATTAACCGCAGCAATTAATCAGATACCCGGATTGTATGTTCATGGCGAACCACAAGGGATACATTTTTCCTTTGGTTCCGACGAACTCGATATGATTGCGATTGGTGATGCATTAATGGCAAACGGTTGGATGATGAATCTACAAACCAGGCCTGAATCGTTATTATTGATGTTGAGCGTGCAACATGATGCAGCGTTGGTGAATCGTTATGCTACCGAACTGGCAGAAGTAGTGATGGCGGTATCCGATGGACGTGTTGCTCGACAGGGCAATGAACAAGCTTATGGAATTTATTAACTAGTTGGGGAGTAGGATGAATATTCGAAAAACAGTCGTAATTCAAGAGGTAGTTCATGGTGAGGGTGGAAGTAGTGGTGCTAAACCCGTAACTCGCATCGCCGGTATTGGAATTATCGAGAATCCTTTTGCAGAACAATTTGTCGATGATTTAAGCGAACTGTTTGCTCTCGGTGGGGAACTCGGTCAGGTGCTGATGGAGGTTATGCTTCCACAGCTTGGCAATCCGGTCATTAGCTACGGAAAAGCCGCTATCGTCGGTATCGGTGGTGATCTTGAACACGGCCATGCCATGATTCACCCCAAACTGGGTAAGGCGATGCGCGATCCCATCGGTGGCGGCCAGGCATTAATTCCGTCAGCGGCCAAGGTGGCAGTTGCTGGTACCTGCATCGATATTCCACTTGGGCACAAAGACGATGCGTGGTCTTTCGATCATTTTGATGCAATGACCGTCAGTGTGGCAGATGCCCCCAGAGCGACCGAAATCATGATGGCTATTGCCATTTGTGATGGTGGAAGACCGATACCACGTGTCGGTAAAATGCGCGTGGTTGTTTAAAACTCTGCCTAATGTGTCGCTCTAATAGCAAACCCCTCGATATGGATAGATAGTAATGAAAGCTGATTGGCACTACCGCGCGTTTACTCTTCAGGAGCATCAATCCCGACTCAGGCGAGCAAAAGCTCAGATGCAGGAAAATGATATTGCCGCCTGCATATGTGCTTCGCCGGAGCTGATTTACTACTTTACCGGCTATGATGCCCACACACATCACGCGATCGGCTCGCAAGCACTGATTTTATCAGCAGATGATCATGAGCCGACCCTGATTTTACGCGACGGTGACGAACCGCAGGCAGATGAAAGCCTGGTACTCGGATCAGTTCAGCTGTTTCGACTGGGTGCAATCGATCTCGCAACCCTGATAGGAAGGGCCATTAGCAATTTGGGTCTTGAACGAAAGACGATAGGTATGGATATGTCCGGTCCTGTCATGAATGCGGTGCTGGCCGATCAGGTTCGTGGGGTTCTCAACCAGTGTGACTTTGTGGATTGCTGGCGACTACTGGGTAAGTTGAGAACTGTGTTGTCGGAACATGAGATTTGCTATCTTGAAGAGGCTGCCAAATATGCGAATATCGGAATAGATGCCTTCTACAATAAGGCTCAGGTCGGTATGTCCGAGATAGAACTCGCGGCGGAGATCGAGTATGCCATGCGTTCGGCTGGCAGCGATTATTTTGCCGTCCCGACATGGATGGCATCAGGGGCTCGTGCTCACTGTCAGCATGCAATGGCATCACCACGAATACTGAAGCCAGGGGATCTTGTACATGCGGAATTCTCGGGCGTCGCTCGTCGTTACCAATGCGTTACCATGGGATCAATAACGCTGGGAGAGCCGAGTGCGCGTATGCGACAGATGGCGCAGGGTGGAATTGATGCTTTCTATGCAGGTCTGGATGCCGCCAGGGTCGATGGTCGAATTGGTGATATGGAGCTTGCCTATCGTAAAGCACTCGATGAGCAAGGTCTCAGTGATTGTTGTCCGATGCGCTTCGGCGTCGGTATATCTGCGGCTTATCCGCCGGTTTGGGAAAACCAGATAACGATTCAGTACGAAAGTGACGACTTGCTCGAACCTGGTATGGCATTTTACATTCACTCCTCAATGCAGTCGCTGGAAGATAAAAACGGTATGCTGCTTGGTGGTAGTTACCTGATGACACCAACGGGTCCAGAGCGGCTGGATAAGTCACTCATAGAACTGGTTATCATTGATTGCTAATTCAATAAATATACTGCATAGATTCAGATGACAGATCCCGATACTTACACAACCCTGTGCGACAAGATTGACCAGTCACTCATGGTCGAAGACCTCACGACAATGATCTCGATTCCCAGCATGAATCCTTTTCAGCAGGAAGTAAGAAAAAACTACCGTGAAAAAGAGATGGCTGAGTTTTACTGTGACCGAATGTCTGATCTGGGATTGGAAGTGAGCTCGCGCGACGTTGTACCCGGACGACCGAACGTCTGGGGCGTGCTGAAAGGCAAGAGTAACGGGGCGTCTCTAATGCTTGCTGGCCACCTTGACACAGTTGGCGATGAAAACTATCCCGGTGCATTTATTCCTCGAATCGAAAACAATCGAGTCTTTGGCCGAGGCGCCTGCGATATGAAGGATGCGCTGGCGAGTTACCTCGAAGTGGTGCGAGTTATACGCGATGAGGGTATTGAACTTAGCGGTGACTTGATTCTGACCGGCACTGCCGATGAAGAGGACCAGATGATCGGCTCCAAAGACCTTGGTAAAAATGGGCCATGGGCAGACTACGGCATTATCGGTGAACCATCGAACATGGAAGTATGTTCGGCGCATATGGGCCAGGTGGGTTACCTGGTACGTTCGCTGGGCAAGGCTGTACATTCGAGTCGTCCCGAGGATGGCATCAATGCAATCGAGGGCATGATGCATATCGTTGATGCTCTCAAAGCCCTTCAGCAAGATTTGATGTCAAGGGATGCTCATACTTTATGCGGACACGGGCGTTGCGGTCCTGCCGTAATTCGCGGCGGAACGGTAGTTTCGACCGTGCCGGATTACTGCGAGCTGGAAATAGATCGCCGTATTATACCCGGTGAGACCCGTGATGATGTTTATGCTGAACTATATAGCCTGATCTCTAGCGTTGTTCAATCTCATCCACAGTTTAGATTTGAGATCGAGGGGCCCACCATTGATGTTCTGCCACTCGATGTACCTGCAGATAATCCAGTTTTAAATTCAGTTTTAGGGCTGGTTCGATCTGTAACCAACAATTCAGCCGAGGCCAGTGCTTTTTATGGTGGCACCGATGCACCTCATTTTGGGTTTTCCACCGTGATTTTTGGTGCAGGTGCGCTGCAACAGGCCCACTCGATGAATGAATATGTTGAGATCGACGACATGATGATCACAACACGGGTGTATCTTTGCTCTGTGCTGGATCTGTTGTATCGTACTTAAACGATGGGTAAGTGCCGATCAGAGACTACCCGGCAGATCTATTTCGGATACCGTGAATGACTGCTGCCGGCGAAAGCGGTCAATCAACCTCGATCAAATCCGATACCGCCCGTAAAATCATGTGCCAACTATTAGGCTTGATGCCCACTAACCCGGGATACTATCGACCAAATCACAAACTAGTTGATAATAATCATCCCTTTCCATTTGCAGCAGGGCCGATGCAAAGACTTCTGCATCTTCATAAATCGCGATATCACCATAATTGACGGTTGGTAAATGATACAAAATTAAGGGCACCAGTTTTTCCGGCTGGCCTTCGAAATACTCGTGCACGATAAAATCGTAGCGGCGATCCGCCTGTTTGATATATTCATCGTCTTCGTCGGTCTGGCGATTTGGGTCGGCCAGTACCATTTTGGTTGCGATAAATAAACCCGTTTCGATACGGGTGGAATCATAGATTATATTAACGGGGTAGCGGACAAATCTCCGGTCTTGCAAAATTTCCTGAAGCACCGCAAAGCTGATGCTGACGCCGTATTTGTCAATGATTTCCTGCGCCTTCTGGCGCAGGTGTAGATTCATTGCTTCGCGCTGTTCCTCTGGCGTTACTGCGTCTTCCATAAAACCCAAAAAATGGTGGGATATATTTTAGTGATCACCACTGCTACCAAAAAATGCGTCCAGCACTCCATGCCACCAACCCGGGTCACCGTGTTCTGCATGCTTTTCATGATCAGTATTGGCCATACCCTTGGGTACAGCTGGTGCGGGTTCTGGCTGTAGTTGGGCAAAACCACGGTTGCGCATGCCCTGTTGAACGTCGTGGGGGTTATGGCATTCGGTACAGGTCCACCATCTTTTCTTAGCACTTGTTTTCCACATGCCAATTCTCTTGCCGTGTATGCCATCGCGCCAATCCCGGTAAATCTGCCCATGACATTTACCGCAAAGTTTCTGAGGCTGGTTAAAGCTGATCTCGTTACCAAAATGGTCGATAAGTTTCTCACGGTTTTCGGCACTGTGACAATTCAGACACCAGATGGCGCCACGACCGTGCTGTAAGTCCATGGAGTCAGGTACGATGTCCTGATGCATCTTTAAAGGACGGGGTGCCATGCTGGTAGGTACAGGCACGTAATTACCATCGTGACAGGCCGTTGCACATATAGTTAATAGCCTGTTTTTGTCAATTTGCTCTTCACGCGGCTTAACCACAGCTTCGGCATGCGAGTAATCTGCCTCTACAGGCATATCACCCATGGGAATAGTGCCGTCAAACGGATCGCCCCACCACAAAACCCCGGAGGTTCTTGGCGAGCATTTGACATTTGGCCAACCCGGGCGAAGCTCACGCTGGACGACTTCTGAACTGCCTTTGCGACTTTCAAAACAAACGGTCTCTTCTTCATTCGCATAACTGATGCCTGCCCAGAGACTAAGAGAAACAACAGCTAATATGCAATTTAATATTCTATGTCTCATATCAATCACTTTGTCCCGCCTGACTTTCTTCATATTTAATATCACCAACGAGAACCCCGACAGCCCCCTTAACCAGTACGCTAAGAACAATAAAACCTAATGCCCAGTTTCCTAATGAATTGGCAATTTCAATGAAGCTTGGATAATACTCTGTCATTTCACCAATCGGAGACGGTGAAAATCCCGGTAATAATAGCTCCATACCTTTCTCAAGCCATATGCCGACAAATACGGCAACACA
>JAAEOZ010000440.1 GCA_024222685.1 Gammaproteobacteria bacterium
CAAAGGCCAACGGTGAAAGTCGCGCATGGTAAAATTCGTACAGCAATGTTTCACATATGAGAATGTCTAGAAGTCCATACTTATCTTCCTCTTGCTCATAGTGTTCGATCAACTTTCAATTGGCCTTTATAACTTCCACATTAGTCCGATAGTCTCCCTCTACCAGGCCACTTTGTATAAAAATCTGGCGCGACTGGATCGGGTCGATTGCGGCGAAGTTGATTCGCTTTCCACTCTCGATGACTAATCCATAAATACGCGTATTGCGAAATGCGGCAACACGTCCTTTACGCGGTTGCCAGTGCGGTTCGTAATACTCGTATTGATGCAGGTGTGTCGCATCCTGCATAGCCCATTGCGGATTAAACCGCGCTACAGCATGCGCATACAGGCGGTTAGTCTCGATCAGTGAAAAAGCCATGATCCATTTAGGCGCTTGCCGGGCCAGCGTAGAACCCGGGAAAATCATTATCTGTCGCCCGCGTGTTGCCTGAAACTGCTTATCTCTGTCGAAGCTGGCAATATGGCTGGGTATGCCACTAAACAGACAGCGATGGATGCCTTCGCTGTCGGCGGCAGTAGAATTAAAGCGGTACTTCAATTGTCTGAGCTGCTGTTTTAATTGCTGGTAAATATCCTGCCACTCACGCAGTCGTAAATAGGATAAAAAGTGTTTCTGGCACCACCGCGAAAACTGGTTTCGACTAAGCATGTTTTGTTGCTGCTGTACCGACTGCCAGAGCTTTAGCCAGAAAACGAAATCAGATTTATCGTCTATCCAGTCCCTGTATTTTTCGTTAGCCGCCTGTCGATTTTCCACCGACGCACTTCTAGGATCCTGAATTGAAAGTGCACTGACGATAATCAATATTTCACCAAGACAGTTCAATTGATGGGCGCGAATTAAAATATGCGCGAGTCGTGGGTCAACCGGTATTCGAGTAATGGCATGACCATGCGGTAGAATTTTATCATCTTTGTCTGTGGCACCGATTTCAAACAGCAATCGGTAGCCATCGTTAATCATTCGACTGTCAGGGCTTTCGATAAAATCAAACTGGTGTATCGAACCCAGCCCTAAATCATTCATCTGCAAAATCACCGATGCCAGATTACTGCGTAATATTTCGGGTTCGGTAAAAGCGTCGCGTGACTCGAAGTCGTCCTCAGCATAGAGCCGGATACAAATCCCCGCTGCAACGCGACCACAACGCCCGCTACGCTGACTGGCTGAAGCCTGCGATATCTTTTCTATCGGCAGGCGTTGTATGCGTGCGCGCCAGGAGTATCGCGATATTCTCGCCAGACCGGTGTCGATTACATACCGAATACCCGGTACAGTTAGAGAGGTTTCGGCAACATTGGTCGCCAGTACAATACGCCTTTTGCCATGCGGCTGAAAAATTTTTCGTTGTTCGCCCGAGCTCAAACGAGCATACAGCGGTAGAATATCGTAATCACGAGCATATTGTTTTGAGAGTCTTTCCGCGGCCTCGCGTATCGGTCTTTCTCCGGGGAAAAACACCAGTATGTCCTGCCGCGCTAGCGCATCGAGTTCATCGATAGCATCGCATAGCAGATTTAAATTATCACGATCATCATCCGACGGCGGCCGATAGCGGATTTCCACAGGGTAACTACGCCCACTGATATTGACGATCGGCGCATCATCAAAGTAAGTTGCAAAGCGTTCCGGATCTATCGTTGCCGATGTCACAATTAGCTTCAGATCGGGTCGCCGGGGCAGCAATTGCTTTACATAACCCAGAATTAAATCGATGTTCAGGCTACGTTCGTGGGCTTCATCGACGATTAAGGTCGAATACTGGTTGAGCCAGCGGTCGCTCTGCGTTTCCGCGAGTAAAATGCCATCGGTCATAAGCTTGACATATGCAGCATCGTCGCTTCGATCTTTAAAGCGAATCTTATAGCCAACGGCACCACCGACCTCGACCTTTAATTCTTCCGCAATGCGTTGACAGACTGATTGTGCAGCGATACGACGCGGTTGCGTGTGAGCTATAACGCCCCTGTCTGCGAGTCCGAGATCGATACAGAGTTGCGGCAATTGCGTGGTTTTACCCGAGCCTGTTTCACCACAGACGATGACTACCTGATTGCTGCTGATCGCATCGGCCAGTTCTTCCCTGTGCTCGAAGAAAGGAAGCTCTTCATTATAATTTGCAGCTGGTTTATGTAGCAGGCGTTTCTCTACCAGTCCAGTCGATTTATCCATTGCTTTCTGAAGATCCTGTCTTATCTTCTGTCCCCTGGTTTTTTTTAACAAAGCCAGCAATTTGGCTCGGTCGATAGATCTACACTGTTGTAGAATACGGTTTTCCAATGAGGGCTGCTTCGGCGACATGGCGAGCAATTCTATATTCGATGCACAAACTAATACAGCTTTTGATTATTCACTGCGTGTATCACAAAAGGCTCGATATGCTCGACTACAGATAAAGCCCTATCATGGCCTCGAAGTAGTCATTCCAACACGCTTTCCGAAAAATGCGGTACCTGAATTAATTCGGCAGCACAGCGAATGGATTATTCAGCAACTGCACGAACATCGGCAGCAGTTTGTAGAACCGGAGCTGCCTTCACAGATTTCGATTGCCATTAATGACAGCATTCATAGCGTTACTACGCAAACTCACAAAAACAGGAACTATCAGCAAAGCCTCGACTCGCTGCGAAAATGGACGCGCAGGCAGGCATGGGATTTACTACCGCCGATGCTTCAGTCTGTGTCCGAAGAATGTGATCTGGCATTTAACAAGATTTCAATTCGAAGCCAGAAAAGCCGCTGGGGAAGTTGCTCATCGCGGGGCACCATCAGTCTCAACGATCAACTGCTATTCGTACCGGCAGAAACGGTCCGTTACCTGATGATTCACGAGTTGTGCCATACCAGATTCATGAATCATTCCACAAAATTCTGGCGACTGGTAGAAAGCCACTGCGGCGATTATCGATACCACGAAAAAGTGTTACACCAGGCCAGACGACTAATCCCCGACTGGTATCAATATAGTTTGCATCGAAGCGCCTAGGTAGAGAGTATTCACGCATGCAACTGTATAATATTCCATTACTAGACTGGCTCGCATTGGCATTGTTCATGCTGGCATGGGTTGGTTATACCTGGTTCGCCGATCACAGTCGGTGGTCGAAAAAAAGCCTGCCCAGTATCATGAACTTTCATCGTCACCGATGGATGCGCGAAGTGCTACAACGCGAAGTACGCGTGCCCGACACCATAATCATGGGTAACTTTGTACAAAGCGCGGTGTTTTTCGCATCCACCGCAATACTAATTGTTGGTGGACTGGTAACAACTCTGGGGGCTTCAGAAAAAGCACTACAGGCAATGACCGCTTTACCGTTTGTAAGCCCTGCCTCACAGGGGCTATGGGAACTGAAGGTGGTATCGTTAATAGCGGTGTTTATCTACGCTTTTGTTAAATTTATCTGGGCGGTTCGACTGGCTAATTACTGCTCGATGCTATTCAGTGCTGCACCTTTTAATGTCGGCAATATGAGTGAAGAATACGCAGTAGAACTAGGAAAAATGATCGGCCTGTTCGGGCTTCATTTCAATCAGGGATTGCGGACTAACTTCTTCGCTCTGGCAATACTCGGCTGGTGGATCAGCCCCCACTTTTTCCTGGTATCAACCTGCCTGGTATTATGGGTTTTGTACCGACGTGAGTTTCGCTCAAAATCGTTACTGGCTGTTAAACAGCTAAAGAAAATTGCCGAAGAAAATCTTGATTTGTAGGCTGTATTCGAGGCGTAACAGACTACTGCGGCGCACTTCGCTGCATATACCTGATATTATTTTGCAGCAATAAATTTTTTGCACGCGACAGCGCGCTATTGTTTGCAAAAGGCCCGACCTGAACGCGATGCCAGGTGTCGTTATTAACCACTGCCGATTTAACCTGTGCTTCGAGGCCGAGAAAAGCGAGTTCAGCCTTTAGGCTGTCAGCTTCGCCAGTGCTCTGGAAAGAACCAACCTGTAGCAGAACTTTGTCACCCGAGGTCTTGTTGATCGAGGGGTTTTTAATACCTTCTTTCTGCTCTTCGCTGATAGTGATTTCCACTTTTCGATCGGGCAGTACCGAGTAAAAATCGAATCTGGGCTTATTCCTGTCATCGGTCTGTTGCTCCACTGCATTCTGTTGTCGACTACTGCTGACAATTTTCTGATCGAGGAAAACAATAAAAGCAGCGAACGAGGCCAGCATCAATATCAGAAATACCCATACCCAGAATGATGTCGTTTTTTCTGCCGCCACTACATAGCCTCCGGTGCTGACACACCCATCATCTTCAATCCATTTGCCATCACCTGGCCTACTGCTGAAGCTAATGCGAGGCGCGAATCGCGTAGTTCGACATCTTCAACGATAAACTGATGCGCGTTATACCAGGAGTGAAAAAGATTAGCCAGATCGCGCAGATAATTGACCACAACATGTGGTTCGCGGCGCATCGCTGCACTGTGTACGCGTTCGGGATATAAACCCAGCTGCTTAATCAGTTCGAGCTCGTGACTGTTTTCAAGACGTGACAGGTTTGCTGACTCCACCGATACCGACAGATCTTTCTCTTCGCACTGCTGTTTCACACTACAAATTCGAGCATAGGCATACTGCAGGTAATAAACCGGATTGTCGCTGGATTGTGCGCGGGCCAGGCCAAGATCGAAATCCAGGTGCTGATCGGCCCTGCGCATGACATAAAAAAAGCGCGCGGCATCTTTGCCGACGTCTTCGCGGAGTTGTTTGAGCGTGACAAACTCGCCTGAACGCGTCGACATCGCCATTTTCTTACCATCCTCAAAAAGATTGGCAAATTGCACCAGCTGGATTTCGAGCCGCTCGGCATCATAACCCAGCGCCGTTAGCGATGCCTTGACCCTGGCGATATACCCGTGATGATCCGCCCCCCAGATATTGATGACCTTATCAAAACCTCTATCCAGTTTGTTTTTGTGATAAGCAATATCAGAGGCAAAATAAGTAGTCTGGCCGTTATCGCGCTGCACTACTCGATCTTTTTCATCGCCTAACTCCGTAGATCGAAACCATAGAGCACCATCTTTTTCATAAATATGACCGTTCTCGTTAAGCTGTTTAATCGAAGCTTCGAGCAGCCCCATATCCGACAAAGATCGTTCGGAGAACCACTCATCGTAATCCACTCCGAACGCGTGCAAATCGCGACGAATGACATCGACCAGGGTTTCCAGCGCGAGATCAAATACCACGCGGTAATCATCACCGAGCAAGGCCCGGGCATTGGCGATAAGATCATCGATATGCCTTTCCTTATCACCCAGTGGCGCATCTTCGCAAACATTGTTGAAAACATCTGTCTGCTCATGCCGAAAACGCTCCGCGTTTTCGCGATGCAGGGTTGCCGCGATATCCCAGACATAATCACCCTGATAACCATTGCTCGGAAATGTCAGCTCTACGCCGCAGAGTTCCAGATATCGCAACCATGTTGAAGTACCGAGTATATCCATCTGACGGCCAGCATCGTTGACGTAGTATTCGCACTGAACCTGGTAGCCAACTGTACGCAATACATTCGCCAGCGTAGCGCCATAGGCGGCACCACGACCGTGGCCGACATGCAAAGGCCCGGTCGGATTGGCAGATACAAACTCCACCTGGATTTTTTCAGCCTTACCAAAGTCGCTGCAACCAAACTGATCACCTTGCTGCAGGACCTGTCTGACGACAGCATGACTGGCACCGCTGGCGAGAAAGAAATTAATAAACCCGGGACCGGCAACTTCTACTTTTTCGATGGATTCATGCTCGCCTAGCTGACCGACTATCAGCCCGGCCACATCGCGTGGTGGCTTCCCGGCCTGTTTTGCCAGTGTCATTGCGACGTTACTGGCAAAGTCACCCTGACTACTATCTTTGGTCGCACTGACCTGTATATTAATTTTAAGATCAGACGGCAATAGCGCGGATTGCTGCAAATTAACTAATGCCGCATCGATCAGTTCATGAATAGTCTGTTTCAAGGATAAGAACCTGGACTGTGGCAGCGAAATCTGCCGGTCAAAAAATAAACAGCGATTTTACATGGATGGAGGGATAGACAAAAGGGGTTGTTTCTATTTACTACTATTCGTTTTCATTAGATCCCTGATGCGTTTCCATTTCATAATTAATGCTCTTATCCAGCAGATTTTTCTCTATCGCTTTAATAAACCTTTGTGTTCTCTGGGGTGACGTATCCTTAAATCGAATAATCACAGCCATTTCATCAGAACCCAGGCTAAGATTGAAATCGCCAGCTACCGGTTTCAGCACATCACGGATCTGCTCCCAGTCAGAAATACGTTGGTCGGCTTCCTTCGACAGCGACTTATCGATTAAGCCTGCCAGCTCGTCATCAATTTCAGGGCAAATATTTCGAATGTCCGGCGGTTTCTGTTCTACCTGCATTTTCAGGAGTTTTGCCAAAGTCGAGGCGGAAAATGGCACACTATTAGTCAACATATAAAAGGCCAGCACACCAAGGGCATAAATGTCGGCACGTCCATCAACTGCTTCACCATTGATGATTTCAGGAGCCAGATAGTTTGGCGTTCCTTCGATGCTTTCTTCCTTGTTACCAGACGGTCCGGCAATACCAAAATCTGTCAGTTTGATATTGCCATAGTGGTCGATAACAATATTAGAAGGCTTAATATCCCGATGCACGATACCACTTTCTCCCTGACCATGGGCATAATGTAGTGCGCTGGATAACTGAGACAGGATACTCCGGGCTTCAACAAAATCTATTGCACCTTTATCCTTTATTATCTGCAACAAATCCTGACCATGTAGTTTTTCCATTACAATAAAACGGGTGGAGAAAGCCTCGATGACTTCAAACACATTGACAATATTGGGGTGATTCAAACTCGCAATAATCCTGGCTTCACGCTCGAAACGCTTGACGAACTTATCGTCATAAGCAAGTTTGTATTTCAGCATTTTTATCGCAACTTCGCGTTCAAGATCAGGATCCCAGGCATTAAAAACAGTCGCCATACTACCTTCACCGAGCTTACCCCGAAGATCGTACTTGCCAACTTTACTAATACCGCCGTTTTGCGCCATACGGCTGGTCATGAGTTGGGACATGACCTCTGAAAAGGAAGTGTGCTCACCAACCAGCCGCGTAAAATGCTGCTGATCGAGATAAAACGTGGTTGTTTTATCTAATGCAACTACATCAGCGGTATAAGACGACTTGATTAATAACGATATCTCGCCGACCACTTCGCCCTTCTTAAGCAGAATACGCCGTTTTATGTCACCCTGCAGGTCAGGCACCCGAACTTCGACTCTACCCTCGTATATAAAATACAGCCGCTTGCCCGTTTCTCCGGCCTTAACAACCAGATCACCGGGTTCAAACTGTTCGATTTGTGTATATTCTGCTATTTCGTTAATAATCTCAGTATCGAGATTCTGCAGAATCTTTACTCCAGACAGAATGAGCGCAATTTCATCGGTTTCTATAGACATTTTGTGAGCATACAGGGGTTTAGCCGATTATTAATTAGTTCTTATCGACCGATTATGCATGCATTTTGGGGACAGGGGAAGCTTCCTGAACGGCAGGGTTACGTGGTATAGCGCTTAGAGTTGCATGCGACACTACCGGCATAATACGTGTATGGTCTGCACGATTCCTATAATTCTTTCTATTTCATCAGGCCGGCCTTTTTCGACAAGACTTATACGCCACTTCCTGTAATCAATTGCGCGTAACTGAATAAACCAGCGTCCAGTTTCAAAAAAATCATCACAAGAACTGCTCGATTCGTGGAATTTTGGTGGATATGGTAGATTCCATGCAGGATTAAGCTCCATTTATTACTGTAATGAAAACAAAGTGCAACATAAGTCAATATTTTTGCACGTCATATAAGCCAGTATTCGTGCGCGTTATATAATCAGCGTTATATTTCATAGGGGCTATATGCCACTACCATCCACAAAATCTGAGTTGCTAGAAAATTTGAAGCTAGCATATATAAAGCTTGATTCAGAATTTGACCTAATAAACTCAGAGAATGAAAGACAACAGCGTATTGAAGGTAATGTTTCATGCTGCGATATTGTGTCCTATCAAGTTGGGTGGGCAAAATTACTGATAGGTTGGGAGCTGCAAGAATCAGAGGGTAAAACACCAGAAATGCCAGCCAAAGGATTCAAATGGAATCAGCTTGGTGATCTTGCACAGTCGTTCTATGATAAAAACTCCAAAAAGTCATTATCGCAGCTGAGAGTGGAATTTAGAGATAGTTACCAACAACTGATTACATGGATTGAGTCATTAACGGAACAAGAACTATTTGAACCACATCAGCGAAAATGGACAGGAGATAAATGGGCTATTGTCAAATGGATTCAGATAAACTCCATAGCGCCTTATTACTCTGCGAGAACAAAAGTAAGGCGTTGGAAGAAAGAAAATGAAATATAACAATCAGCTCCACAGGATTCGCTCCCTTCGGTCACTCTCCTGTGAGCTGGGGCGTTAGGAGGCCAAGGTGCTTCGAGAGATAAAGGAGGCAAGTCAGAAAAAAGGCGAGCCAAAAAGGCGATGGTTCACAAGTCTCAGCATGGATCTTTTCGTTTGGTTAAATGATGAGGATGAAATAATCAGCTATCAACTAACATATAACAAACCCCACAAAGAGAAGGCATTAACCTGGAGCAAAGAAAAAGGGTTTGCCCACTTGGGTGTTGACGATGGTACGCGCTCAGGCAAGCACCCAGGAAGCCCACTTTTAGTAAAAGATGGCGTCATCAAGCCAGATAAAATTATATCGATGCTAAGAAAAGACTCTGGAGAGCTGAAATCCTGGATTAAAAACTTTATAGTCTCTGGCATCGAGGAGCACCTCGAATATCGGAGCTGAAATAATGGCCCCTAACCAGTCCAGCCAGAGGGATGCCAAAACCGCCACTCCGCTCTGGCTTTGTCA
>JAAEOZ010000441.1 GCA_024222685.1 Gammaproteobacteria bacterium
CGGCTTGGTTTTGTAAAGTAGATCGGCATACACGCTTCGCGTTATTGGTGATGAAGCGTTCGATGTTCTGCGCAGAAAGTCCTGCAAGGCCTTCGCTCGCTGGTAGAGCTTCGTTGAGAAATTTTTGTGCCAGGCGAATATGTTGAGCAACTGTTTCAGTCGCCAAGCCCCGCATCTCCTGTAGGTGCTCGTGATAGTCATCCAAAAGCTCTATGTATTGACCGGTCCGTGGTGCTTCGATCCACTGTTCACACGATTGCAGGAATCGCTCAAAGACCCGTTGAGATCTGCGAAAACGCTTCGGTTTAACAGGAAACGTAAAAATCCGATCCAGATCAGCGCTTGAAAAGCAGGAACTTCGCGGTACAGGTGCCTGTCGTTCGAGCGCGTGTCTAACAATCGACATGTGCACTCGCACTACTGTTCGACAGTAGCCTGATGTCTCCAGCCAATCAGAAAAATCTTTGAGCCAGTCGGCAACAGGTGAAGTTGAATAATCAATGGAATAGTAAGGGGGAAAGAGTCGTGTACACACAATAATCTCCAAGTGCTATTGAATAGAGTGCGTTCACATTGTGAGTAATAATGTTGAGTAGCAAGCAGGAAGTCCATGACCTACACCGGCCTGACATCAGACCTGCACATAAACAGATGCTACACATAAGTCGAGTTATGTTGAGCTCAACATAACTCGACGATAGCCATGACATGCGCCGGGAGGTTCTGGGC
>JAAEOZ010000442.1 GCA_024222685.1 Gammaproteobacteria bacterium
GGGCGAGATTCATCGCGCCCGCTTCGGCCTCAATAATACGGGCGCGATGAATCTCGCGCCAGCCAACACTTAATTTTCGGAACCAGCCTGTTCCTCAAGATTATCTGGCGCAAACAGATTATTGAAGTTCTCGGTTCCTTTACGCTCTGTTTCCTCTTCGCCTTCACCGACCTGATCCTTCAGGTTATCGGTATCGAAGATGCTGTTAAAATTTTCGGTACCTTCCCTGTCACCCTTATCGGCTTCGGTTTCCGAGGTTTCGGAATCGTCACTCGGCCGCAGATTAAACATTTCCAATCTTTCGGTTTTTTCCTGCATCTTCTTGATTTTCTCGGCGGTAATGCGCTTCTTTTCGGCAAGAAAATCGGCCTTGCATTGGTCAACACCGACGGTACCCGAAAAATAGGCTGTTCCGAGACCAGCAGTAAATACCAGAAGAATTATGATGACCGCTGGATCAGCGAAAAATGGTTTGGCTTTTTTCACCGAGGTCACTTCACCCTTGGCAACGCGTAACGCCATTTGCTCGGCCTTGAGTTCACGACGTTTGAGTACTTCGTGCAATGCGGCACCGAATATAGTCAGTATAACTATGCCCATCGCCAGGGCACTAATCGACGGATTAATGCCGTGTCTTACCTTGGCTGCCAGGAAGGTAGTGATAGTACTTTCCGAGATAATGGTAAATACGGTGGTGTTGTAGTTCTCAAACGAAGCCAGAAATGCCAGAACCGCAGCAGAAGCAATGGCCGGTTTCAGAAAGGGTAACAGAATTTTGCGGAAAGTCTGGACATTGGTTGCGCCGAGATCGAGTGCCGCTTCTTCCTGGGCTGGATCGAAACGTTGCAGACGCGAGATAAATACCAGCATGGTATAGGCAGATATAAAGGTTGCCTGACCAATAATGGTAAGAAAGAAACCATTATAAAAAACTGACTCGGTGCTCGCACCGAACATATGGCCAACACGATCCCAGAACAATAACGTAGAAATACCGAGCACCACACCCGGCACTAGAATGGGTGATATGGTAATCGTGTAATACCAGGGCCGAACTCGCTCACGAACCTGAGTAAGCATTAACGCACCAGCAAGCCCCATAGGCACTGCAACACAGACCACACCGAGCCCAATGAAGAAACTATTGCGCAGGCCCTCGACTAGTTTGGCATCGTTTACCAGGACATCGAACCATTCAACAGAAAAGCATTCCCAGGGCGAGACCCTCGGAAATGGCGCACTATTAAACGCGGTAAGACCCATAATTATGAGCGGCCCAAACAGGTAGGCAAAAAAGCCGAGAACGAAAAATAGCGTAAAAAACTTTCTAACGTGATCGGAAGTCACTTGGCTATTTCTCCGAGTCGTACTTTAAACACACGCATCATGATGAGCACGAAACCTATACAGGCGGCCAGTAAAATAATGCCGTAAGCCGAGCCACGCGCCCAGTTACCCGCCTGGTTAAAGGCCTGATAAATGATTTGCGTAAACCACAGGCTACTCGGACCACCCAAAATCTGGGGCGCAGCCAGTGCACCGGCAGTGAGCATAAACACCATGGTACAGCCCGAAGTAATACCAGGCTTGGAATGTGGAATAACGATACGCCAGTGTATACGCCACCAGGGAGAACCCATGTCGCGTGCTGCTTCGATCTGGTTTCTATCGAGACTTTCCACCGCGTTATAAATCGGGAAAATCATTAACAGGATATAGGCATAGCTCAACCCCGA
>JAAEOZ010000443.1 GCA_024222685.1 Gammaproteobacteria bacterium
CGCTTGCTGTCGCCCGAGGCGCGAGTTGCGCAAGGGCTTGCATCCATGTTTCATCCGCACCTGTACCCAGGCGCCAGCAATGAAATCAAACTCTCGCAGGAAGAACTGGGCTGTCTCTCAGGCATATCCCGCCAACGCGTAAACAAGGCATTAAGCGTTTTACAGGAACAGGACATAGTCCATGTCGAATATGGCACCATCAAAGTGCTCGATTTTGAAGCATTGGAGAATTTTAGTCGGGAGGACTGACTTTACCGACGCACTACACCGCTGCCGACATTATCAGCCCGCACCATACCCTCGGTCTTAAAAAGATCTGGATCATCCACATAGTCACACACAAATTGCATCGCGTCATAACCCCAGAATACTTCCCCGCCCACTACAAAAGCAGGCACTCCAAACAGTCCGAGCTCGATGGCAGCTTCGGTGTTTTGTATAAGCTGTGTTTTCACGACTGGATCCTGAACCATGTTATCTGCGGCTTGCGGCGTTATATCAATATCCCCCAGCAACTGTCGCCAGTGTTCATCGTTATCTGAAGCTTTGCCTTCACCCCAGACAAAGAAAAATATCCGTTTAACCAGCTCGATATCACCGCCGTTGGCAATACACAGCCGTAAAAGCTTCAGCGGGTTAAATGGATGTATCGGCGGAAAACGCAGCGGAATACCGTCTCGATCCGCTAACCACTGGATTTGCCGATAGATAAAATTGCGCATCGGGGCGATTTCCCCTGGACCTCTGGTTTCATAATGCTTGAGTAAGCCAGCGAGCAAGATCGGTCTCGGATTTATCACATAGTCCGCAGGCAAACTATCCAGCTTCTGAAATACCAGATAAGCGTAGGGAGAAATGAAATCAAAATATAGGTCTATCTGTTTCATGATAATTCAATCCTGTGTTTATTATTAATGCGGATCAGGCGACAGGTCAAGATCCATCATCTTTGATGACTGTCTTTTGAATGA
>JAAEOZ010000444.1 GCA_024222685.1 Gammaproteobacteria bacterium
AAATTAAGCTGTGCTATAAACAGAGTAGACAATGTTTGTTGAATACTGAGTTAATCCATGGAACATAAGCTTGCCTCACTGTATGTAGTATTAATCGAGCCTTCTCGAGCGCAAAGCAAAATTGTTATCCAGCAGTTTGAGACACTTGGAATCAGTCAGTGTAAACACTTCGACAATGGTGCCGAGGCCCTGGAGGCGATATCTAAGGATGTACCAGATCTGGTTATTA
This sequence comes from Gammaproteobacteria bacterium, assembly GCA_024222685.1. GTDB lineage: Bacteria > Pseudomonadota > Gammaproteobacteria. The sequence goes on from JAAEOZ010000444.1 coordinate 230, forward strand.
GTTCACTCCACTTCGAAGACATGACGGGCAGGGATCTGGTGCTACAAATGCGAGAACAACAGGTTACTGAACACACTCCGTTTATTTTAATTTCAACTACCACCTCTTTCCGCGAACTTAACCCAATCAAACAGGCAGGTGCGTCTGCAGTTTTGCCCAAGCCATTTGAAGTTAAGGACCTACAGCGCGCAATAATGAATACGATGGATTGGGAACACCCAGATCAGTTGGAACTGGACGATCTTGATCCGGAGAATATGGAAATATTGGTAGTTGATGATAGTGCGCTTGCACGTAAGATGATAAGCCGTACTCTGAATAAAATGGGGATAGAGAAAATCACCGAAGCCAATGATGGTCTGGAAGCCATTCCGCTAATCCAGGGTAATCTATATGATTTGATTATTACTGATTTCAATATGCCAGAAGTAGATGGTCATGAACTACTGCGATTTATACGAAACCAAAGCAATCAAAGCTCGATACCGGTTCTGATGGTTACTACAGAAGGCGATGCAGGTAAACTCGCCGCGGTACAGCAGGACGGAGTATCAGCAATTGTTGACAAGCCCTTTGAAGTTAGCGTGGTGAAACAGTTGATTGAAGCGGCGATGTCATTGGCCTGAATGTCAGTTGGTTATCCTTGCCCTGTAAGCCTGAAAACTTTGAATCTGGAAATAATTCACAGGTAAAACTTATTAAGCCTTAATTCAGCTTCGTTAAACTATATTGCCACTAACCGAACAATCACCGGGGAACTGGCATGAAAACATTCAACACAACTTTTGCTATCGTTATACTTTTATTGTCGCAGCCGCTAATGGCTGACCATAAGCACAATAAAAACAAGGCACATCACAGACATAATGCCCAATTTCAACATTATGATTATGCTCGGGTGATAAAAGCGACTCCGATTTACCGAGAAGTTCGCGTTAGCAACCCAGTACGGGAATGCTGGGATGAACCCGTGAATCATAGTCGGAGGCACAAATCTGCCGATGGAATAATTGCAGGTGGTTTGATCGGCGGTATTGTTGGTCATCAAATAGGCAAGGGTCGGGGTAAAAAGCTGGCAACTGCTGTAGGGGCTATTCTTGGTGCACAAATTGGCCATAAAGCAGTCAATAGTCACGCTAGTTCGGGTCACAGTGATCAGGTTGAATACCAGCAGCATTGTAAAACTCACCAACAGGTTAGCTACGAGGAAGTTGTGGAGGCATATGATGTCACCTATCGATATAAAGGTGAAAGATATAGAATCGAAATGCCATACCATCCGGGTAAACGTATTAAGATGCGCATTCAGGTCTCACCTGTGATTTAATCGGCGGTCTCATATTTCGAAACGAGAAAGTGACGAGGGAAAGCATGCGTGCATTAGTGATTGAAGACGATCTGATTATTCAGAGACAGATTGTTGAGAAACTGCAGCAGGAAGGTTTTGCTGTCGATAGTACTGATAATGGCAAGGAAGGCCTATACCTGTTACAGGAATATCCATGTGATGTAGCAATAGTTGATCTAGGCCTGCCGGAAATGTCCGGGCTTGAGGTCATTAATACCATACGAAAGAATGGTAGTAGCATTCCAGTGTTAATTCTGACAGCTCGTGGACGATGGCAGGATAAAGTCGAGGGCCTGGATGCCGGAGCCGATGATTATCTGGTTAAACCGTTTCATCACGAAGAGATGATGGCCCGGATTAGAGTGCTCATCCGCCGCGCATCTGGCTGGTCGGATTCACGTATCGTATGCGACCCTGTTAGTCTCGATACATCTACGCAGCGGACTTATGTTGGCAAACATGAAATCGAACTAACTGCCTATGAATACAAAGTGCTTGAATACCTGATGGTGCATGCGGGCGAGGTCATTTCCAAAACCAGATTAACCGAGCACCTATACGATGATGACGCTGATAATGATAGTAATGTTATTGAAGTTTTTATTCGTCGATTGCGCCAGAAACTCGATCCGGATGAAGATTTGCTACCAATAGAAACCTTGCGGGGTAGAGGGTATCGATTCACACTTGAACGTCTGGAGCAATCCTGAGCTTCATCTCTAAATGAACTCAATAAAATCCCGGTTAACGCTGGTATCGATGATTGTTCTGGTCATCTTTATGATATTAACCGCCATTGCCCTCGAAAGGGCTGTTGTAAAACGCGCCCTCGCCGCTGAAGAGGACCGATTGCAGTTTCTTATTTATAGTTTGCTGGCAGCGGTTGATCGAAATCGATGGGGAATGAGTATTACTATTTCTGCGGAGCGATTATTTGAAAGCAGACTTATGACCCGAGGGTCTGGTTTAAATGCAATTTTATACGATCAACGTAGGGAAATTATCTGGCGGTCTCGGTCTATCGAAGAATCCTTCCCGGATATCGATGCATTGCAACCCGGCGATTGGCAGTTTCGGATATTGCAGGAAAACAGTAAACCTTATTTCCGATTAGCATTTGCATTGCAATGGCCTGATGTTCGTGACCGTCTTCAACGTTATGACATTGTTGTATGGCAGGATGCCAGTCGCTATTTCAAACGGCGTGATCAGTTCAGGCAAACGCTGTGGACCTGGCTGATTTTGACTACGGCTTTATTACTCCTTGTCATGTATCTGGTAATGATGTGGAGTCTGTACCCGTTAAAAATGGTCGGACTCGAAGTCAGGGCAATTGAAGATCGTCACCGGGATGGTTTCGAAGGTAATTATCCAAAGGAGCTAGCGCCTTTAACTGAGAACCTCAATATTCTGCTAAACAGGGAAAAGCTTCAAAGGCAACGCTATCGTAATGCTATGGATGATCTGGCACATAGCTTGAAAACGCCTCTGGCAGTGTTGAAAGGTTTTTCAGATGATAAGAGCTTTAGTGCTGAAGAACCAAGGATACTTCGCGAGCAAGTTGACCGTATGGATCAGATAATTTCCTACCAGCTGCAGAAGGCGACCAATGTCAGCGGAGGTGAGATCGTAAAACCCGTAGAAGTCGTATCTTTAATCAAAAAGGTCATTTCAGCTTTGCAGAAGGTTTATTGTGATAAAGCGGTTGCGGTAGATTTACTTTTACCCGAAAGTATTCAGTTACGTATGGATGAAGGTGATTTTCTCGAGGTGATTGGAAACCTGCTCGACAATGCTTTCAAATATGGTAAAAGCCAGGTACGAGTCAGTAGTCGAGTGACCGGAAACACGGGCGCAATGTTGCAAATTGAAGATAATGGAAAAGGTTTAATAGAATCGGAAATTAATACAATTCTCGATCGGGGTACAAGGCTGGATCAAGTGCACGAAGGGCAGGGAATTGGCCTTGCTGTGGTTGCTGATATAGTCAAAGCATACAATATTGAGTTGAGTTTTGGAAAGTCAAATCTGGGCGGGTTGAAGGTGCTGCTAGAGTTTCAGTCTGTCTGAATGGACTGCCCTTCGATATTTCAGTCGATTGTGCGCGCCATATACACGCATGAGAACTAGACTTGAAGTACCTGCTTAGGTTGCAATGGAGAATTTGAGGCGAATAAATCGGTTGCATCTTCATCGGGTCTTATCTGGTTGAGTAGCTCAGAAGAAACATGTTCTCCGATACAGTTCGAGCATCGATAAAACTTTACCAGACTTCGATTACCTGCATTCTGATCAAATACATACATCAGCGAACTACAGTTAGGACATTTCATAGTGTCGATCCGAACTCTTGATTGATTCAGATGCAAGTATATCCAGAATTTTTAAAATCACAATATATTGTTATAGTTATTATAAGAGACTACAATATATTGTGGTTGTGCATAATTTCACAGGGATGTGAGTTTTTTCTTTGTGGTCAAAGTGTTATCTGCCCTAGCTTAGAAATTACATTATATAAGGTGTGTAAATAGCAGTTCACTCCTGCGTAAAAATTGTCTCATCGAAGCGTTTAAGCGCTTCAACCGTACCACAGATATACATCTCATCGTCTTCAATCAGTTTCAACTCCGAGCTAAAATCCATAATAAGTTCTTCGCCACGTCTAACAGCAACTACAGTGCATTTGCTGTCCCTGACAGCTGTCGCGGTAAATGGATTGACGCCAGTTAATGCGGGTACAAGTCTTTTAACCAGCTTTATATGTGCCTGTTGAGAAACCATTTCGCCGAGAATATGATGTGTGAGCAATTGACCGGCTACCTGGCTGATCGACAGTGCAAAGTCTGCTCCGCCCTGTTGAATTCGTTTAACATTTTCTTCCAGCGCGGCGCAGGCGACGATGGGAACGTCTGGAGCGAAATCCCTGATTACTCTGGCGGCAAGCAGTGTGGCACTGTCGTTTTCGCAAGCCAGTACTACAACTCGCGCATCAGTCAGTCCAGCCTGTTCGAGTATGAGAGAGTCTAGAATATCACCAGACAGATTCACCTCCGGCATCTCTTTACTGTCAATTACGAAGATATTTTCATCAGCGTCGTTGAGCATTTCTACCAGCTTGCTGCCGACATCACCGTAACCGGCTATGACTATTTTATCGCCTTTTCTAATCGGTCTGGTGATGGAATTGAGGCGTTTTATGCTATCTGAACTGCCGGCTGCTACCAGAATAGTGCCGGATTCCAAAGGTAGATCGTCCGGCGGTGGTGACGCGAGCGCACCATGCTTCCAATGGCCAACGACATGGATACCTGTATCGCTAACAAGCCTTGATTCGTTGAGCGACTTGTCGATTAGCGGGCTCTGATCATGAATCCGTATTTCGACCACTTCAAGCCGTTCTCCTAGCACTTGGGTACCCATGATGCGGGGTCCAATTTGTGCACTAATGCGGACTGCCACGGCTGCTGCGAGAACATGGGTTGGTGTGAAAGCTGCTGTAGCACCGGCAAGCTGTAATGGAGCACGACGGTTAGGATTATCAATCAGCGCTACAATCGGACCTGTAAATCCGAGCTCCCGAGCGTTGAGTGCGAGTGAAGCGTTAAATTCATCCTCACCATTGGTGACCAGTGCTTTTGCCTGGCTGATTGATTTTAAATCAAGGTCACCTTCTGCAATGGAAGCGTGCACCACCTTCACACCACGCGCATGCAAACGTCGAGCGACGGTTTCGTTTTCCTCTATTACCAGACAGTCTGTGTTCTGGTGCTCGAGCCTGTCCATCAGGGAAGCGACCTCGGGCCCGTATCCATATATAACTACGGCGTTCTCAATGTCCGGCAACTCATGTAACAGTTTGCCTTCGTATGCGTGCTCCTCGACTAACGGCGAATCAAATTTGTCAATCTGGATAAGCCCGCTGGTAGCGTCTTCCTGAGGCATTGCTTTGCCTTCGAGCATGATGGCGCAACCTTTCAGGGCCAGCGGTGTGAACAGGTTTAACAGGAAAGCGGTAAATATCAAAGCCGAAAAAGCGGGCTGGTCGATAGCGCCCTGGGTCAGTGCCAGCGAGGCAAGTATGAATGCTATCTCGGCACGTCCACACATACCGACACCGACAGTGAGTGCTTCACGGGATGGTAACCCCATACGTAAAGCCATGCCCCCGGCGCTGAGAATCTGACCGATAATAACAGCCAGTGTCAGTACGATGATGAAACCGATACTCGAAATAGAAATGTCGAAGGTGATGGAAAAGCCCAGGGAAATAAAAAATATCGGGCCGAGGAATGAATAGGCAATACCGTAGGCACGATCTTTAACTATTCGTACCAGATTGGGGTGTGCCACTTTCTCTTCGAAGAATAATCCAGCGACATAAGCACCCAGAATAATATGTAAGCCGATTGCTTCGGCGAATAGACCCAGGGCGAATGCCATCATTAATACAAAGGTAAAACCTTTTCCGCCCTCGGAACGGAAAGGCAGGCTGAGCAATGGGTAAATAAAACGCCCCAGTAGTACCGCGACAATCGCAAAGCCGATTACTTTGCCAAGGGTAATGAAGATGGTTACGGGTTCAAATTCACCACCCGAGAGCACACCGATTACGAGGCCGAAAAAAACCAGTGTCAGCAAGTCGTCAATTACACAACTGGCAATAATGACGCGAGCGACCCGCGTATTTGCCAGTCCCAGGTCTTTCAGACTTTTCAATGTGATGACTACCGCGGTAGCAGTCATGGTCAGGCCGACAAAAGTAGCGCCCACCATGTCTAGTCCAAATAACAGGGCAATACTAAAACTGACCGAGAAAGGTACGATGGCGCCAACTATCGCGACACCTAGCGATTTTTTTAATGCCTGGAAAAATTCTACCGGTTGAGTTTCGACACCAGCGTGAAACATCAGGAAGAATATGCCGATTTCGGCCAGTAACTGGATAAGTTCACCGGGCTCAATCAAGCCTAAAACGGCTGGCCCTAAAACAACGCCGACAATGAGCTCACCCATAATAGTTGGTAGACCGAGAGGGCGTAGTGTTACTGCGACTAACCAGACGCCTGCGAGTAAAATCAGTAAATCAAGGGCAATTTCATGCATGCTAGTTTCCCTGTCTGGTGAAATTGTCGGGGAAATCGAAAAAAATCTCGATCAAGAATAAATGTGTTGTTTGCTAAAGTCCATTATCAGCAATAAACTCGCCGTGTTTATTTAATTGCCTTATAACCAATGTCGGATCGATAATAGGATCCACTCCAGTTGATTTGGTTGACCAGTTTATAAGCCTGGGACTGGGCGGTAGTTATGTCGTCACCGAGGGCCACCGCGCACAATACGCGCCCACCATTACTGACTATATTATTTTGATTATCCATAGCTGTGCCAGCATGAAACACTTTCCCGGCTTTACTCTCATCGGGGATGTCGCTAATAATTTCGCCTTTAGTGTAGCTGTCCGGGTAACCCCTGGCTGCTAAAACCACTCCAAGGCTACTGCGCCGATCCCAGCAAGCAGACTCCATTGATAGATTGCCATCACAGGCGGCCATGCAAAGCGTGACCAGATCGGACTGCAATCGCATCATAATCGGTTGAGTTTCCGGGTCGCCGAACCGGCAATTGTATTCTAGTATTTTGGCATTGCCCTGTTGGTCGATCATTAATCCGGCGTAGAGAAAGCCACGATAACGCGCACCTTCACTAGCCATGCCGCGAACAGTTGGCATAATAATGTTGCGCATGACTCGCGATTCGATTTCTTTTGTTACTACTGGTGCAGGAGAATAAGCACCCATGCCACCGGTATTCGGTCCCGTGTCACCATTGTCACGAGCTTTGTGATCCTGCGAAGTGGCCATCGGTAACACATCCTCACCGTCGACCATACAAATGAAACTGGCTTCTTCGCCATAGAGGAATTCCTCGATAACAACGCGATGACCAGCCTCGCCGAATGCGTTTCCGGCGAGCATGTCTTCGATTGTGGAAACAGCCTGATCTTCATCGTAGGCAAGAATAACGCCTTTTCCAGCGGCAAGTCCATCAGCCTTGATGACTATAGGTGTGCCTTTTTGTTTGACATATTCAATGGCAAGCTGAATTTCGGTAAAGCTCTGGTATTCTGCAGTTGGGATTTTATTTCGATCTAGAAAATCCTTGGTAAAGGTCTTGGAGCCTTCGAGCTGTGCAGCCTTTGCTGATGGACCAAAAATATTCAGACCTGTTTGCTCAAATCTATCCACTATGCCATTAACCAGTGGTGCTTCCGGACCAACAATGGTTAGACCAATAGATTCATTCTGTGCGAACGAGTGCAGGGCGTCGATATCTTCGGCACCAATATCAATATTGGTTAAATTTTTTTCTAGCGCAGTACCTGCATTTCCGGGAGCTACGAAGACCTGGTTTGCCAAAGGAGACTGTGCTGCTTTCCAGGCCAGGGCATGTTCACGACCACCGCCACCTATTATCAGAATTTTCATTACAGTAAATTATTGTGACTAATGCCTGAAATGACGCATTCCAGTAAATACCATCGCTATTCCATGCTCATTTGCGGCGGTGATAACTTCATCATCACGCATAGAGCCGCCCGGTTGTATAATGGCGCTGATACCCACCTCATTGGCCGCATCGATACCATCGCGAAACGGGAAGAAAGCATCTGATGCCATTACCGATCCAGCCACTTCGAGGTTGGCGTGCTCGGCTTTAATCGCGGCAATGCGTGCGCTATTAATACGCGACATTTGTCCCGCACCGACACCGATAGTCATATTATTATAGGCATAGATAATCGCATTCGATTTGACATATTTGGCTACCTGCCAGGCGAACAGCAAATCCTGCATTTGTGCATCATCGGGCTGCCTTTCGGTAACTACTTCGAGCCTCTCATATAACGCGGTATCGATATCCTGTACCAGCAGTCCACCATTGACACGCTTGTAGTCGAGACGATAGTTAGCATCATCCTGCCAGTAACCACAGGTTAACAGGCGTATGTTTTCCTTGCAGGAGACAACTTCATTAGCTTCTTCGTCTACGTCAGGTGCAATTATCACTTCGACAAACTGCCGATCTACAATCGACTGGGCAGTTCTGGCATCGAGTTTTCGGTTAAATGCGATAATTCCGCCGAAAGCTGACTCTGGATCGGTACTGTATGCTCTTTGGTATGCATCATGGATATCTCCGTCAATAGCGACTCCACAGGGATTGGCATGTTTAACGATCACACAGGCAGGTTTCTGAAACTGCCTGACGCATTCGAGTGCGGCGTCGGTATCAGCAATATTATTATACGATAATGCTTTACCCTGTAATTGTCTTGCTGTGGATACGCTCGATTCATTGATACCGGTCTCGATATAAAATGCCGCATGCTGGTGAGGATTTTCACCATAACGCATGCCCTGTGTATGTTGAAACTGAAAATTTATTGTACGTGGAAATTGACTATCTTCTTCTCTCTGAACCATGCGGCCGAAATAATTAGCTATCGCACCGTCATAGCTGGCGGTATGTTCGTAAGCTTTAATAGCGAGTGAAAAACGCAATTGCTCGCTGATTGATCCGTTATTGCTTTCCATATTGACTAAAATGTCGGCATAGTCAGCCGGGTCTACAACAACGGCGACGCTTGCGTGATTCTTAGCGGCAGCACGAACCATCGCCGGCCCTCCTATGTCGATGTTTTCTATCGCATCCTCGAAGCTACAATCAGGATTAGTGATGGTCGACTGGAACGGGTAGAGGTTTATGATCACCATGTCAATCGGCTTTATATCGTGTTCTGCCATCACTTCTTCATCAATACCCCGACGTGCGAGGATACCGCCGTGTACTTTCGGATGCAGTGTTTTTACACGACCAGCCATCATTTCTGGAAATCCGGTATAGTCGCCAATTTCTGTTACCGGCAGGTTCGCTTCGGCGATGAGCCTGGCTGTGCCGCCAGTAGATAACAATTCAATATTCCTGGCATGCAGGGCAGTTGCCAGTTCGATCACACCTGTTTTATCGGAGACGCTTATAAGCGCTCGTGAAATTGCTGGGACAGACTTTGACATGAGTAGGTAGGCTGGAAAAAGCGCGATTATAACTGATCAACCCTTTGATAGGTATGCTAAAGACTAGATATAAACTATGAATTTTTATAAAGGGCTTAGAAAAGATTTTTTAAGCCATCAAGACCCCTCTTAAGTAGAGGCATCTATTTGATATTGCTTTAGTTTCTTACGTAAAGTACCTCGATTAATGCCGAGATAGGTTGCTGTTTTCGACTGATTGTGATTACAGTGTTGAAGTACTGTTTGCAACATCGGTTGCTCGATTTCGGCAATAACGGTATCGAACAAATTGCACGGAATCTCCCCATCGAGGTCGGTCAGGTATTTTCTGATCGCCTGCTCTACAGACTGTTGTAATGTACTTGTCTGTTGTTTACTCACCTGAAATTAACCTACCATAATGCGATTCTTTAATTGATTACGAAGCCGTAGTTAGTGCCCCAGTTTTTAATCGATCGAAGAATCTTTTAATTACGTTCAATTGTGTATCGGCGCTTGTTTCCTGCATTAGTGCAGAACGTATCAACTGGTAGTCAGGATATGTTCCTAGCTGCCAGTTGATATGCTTACGCGCGATTTTAACCCCCTGAATCTCACCGTAAAATGCATACAGATTTGTTATATGGTTGAGTAACCATTTTCTTTTTTGTTTGACCGTTGGTTCCTCTGGTACTTTGCCAGTCAACAGATAGTGATCGATCTGTTTGAAAATCCAGGGTCGCTGTTGCGCTATACGGCCTATCATAATAGCATCAGCAGCGGTGAAGTCCATGACCATTTTAGCTTTTTTTTCGCATGTGATGTCGCCGTTGGCAATCACGGGTATTTTTATTTTTGATTTAACATCACGAATCGTATTGTATTCTGCTTCGCCGGAAAACCTGTCTTCGCGGGTACGACCATGAATAGTTAATGCCTGAATACCGCAGTCCTCGGCAATTCGGGCCACCTCTACAGCGTTTCGAGTGTTTCTCGACCATCCCGTGCGGATTTTTAACATAACTGGTACGTCAACTGCCGTGACAACACTACTTAGTATCTTCTGCACCAACTGAGTATCACGAAGTAAAGCAGCTCCTGCCGCAACACGGCAGACTTTTTTTGCTGGGCAGCCCATATTGATATCTATGATTTGTGCACCATGGTCAACGTTATAACGTGCTGACTCAGCCATCATGTCGGGAACACCGCCTGCAATCTGGACAATAATTGGCCCCGGCTCACCTGAATGTTCCATGCGCAGGCGGGTCTTTCGGCTATTACGTAAGTCCGGTCGACAGGTAATCATTTCGGAAACCGTCATGCCGGCACCGAGCAACCGACATAACTGGCGGAAGGGTCTATCTGTAATCCCTGCCATCGGGGCGGCAATAAGCCGATTGTCAAAACGATATGGGCCAATCTGCAGTGACATAGTTAAAACTAGTTATTGTTCGGACTGTCTGTAGGTGGATCAAGAGATTTACACTCGTTGAATATACGATTTGTACAGTTGGCGCAGATGTTCTTGTCCAGCTTGTCGAAAATTCCACTTATTGCATCAATTTTCGAGTCGAAAATGTTACCTCTACCTATCTCATCAATGTAGCCTCCTTTTTCCATCACCCTGGAGGCACTATCTTTGAGGCGATATAAGTAGATATCTCCGCCTAGCATTCTTCGTTTACGTGTTTCTCCAATGAGTAACTCCGCCCCGGCGACATCGATTTGATTGATACCCTTTGTCAGTAAAAGCAGATTTTTCTGTTCCGGGTAATGGTTGCGATAAAGTCGTAGCAATTCACCGACATGCGCGACTGAACCAAAATAGAGTGAGTCATCCAGGCGCAGAATTTTTAATTGCGGACATTCCGGCAGATTGGATCCGGTAATAAAATTTCGGCGCCTATCGTCAGGATTAGGAACTCTCGAGAGGAGTTTCGGCTTTGACGTTTTTCGTAGAAATATCATCAGTGACAGGATTACACCTAATAGAATGGCAAATTCAAGCTCTAAAAATAGTGTACTAAAAAAGGTCACCAGCAAAACCATGGCATCATTTTTATCAGCTGATAGTATCTTGCGAATCTGTGCAAAATTAATTAATCGCCAGGCAACCAGAAATAAAAGTCCTGCGACCGCGGCCCTGGGCAGGTAGGAAGTTAAATCGGCAACTAGTAAGACGAGTACAATCAACAGTAGGCCTGCCAATGCAGCAGCTAACGGAGAACGGGCGCCAGCATCGTAGTTGGCGCCACTGCGGTTGAAAGAACCGGTTGCGACATAGGAAGAAAAAAAACTGCCAATGATATTTGATAATCCCTGCCCGATAAATTCCTGATTACCTTCAATCGGTTGACCCGAGCGAACAGAGATAGAACGCGCAATGGAGACTGCTTCTGTCAATGCGAATAATGTCATTGCAAGGGCCAGGGAAGCCAGGTCACGAAGTACATCCAGAGAAAGATCGGGCGCAGAAAAGGGAGGGAATTGCTGTGGTAAAGCACCTACCATCAGGATTCTGGTAGTTTCTTCGCCGAATATTGCATTGAATACAATTGCTGAACAACTACCGGTCAGCAAAGCGATAATCATGCTCATACTTCGGAATCGTTTCTGGGCAATAACACCGCTAAGCAGGGTTATGCATCCGACTAGCATCACCATAGGGTGAAATTGATCCCAGTATGACCATAGATAACCGACTGTCTCTATCCAGTGCTCATATTGAATGACGTCAAAGCCGAAAAATGTTTTGGCCTGCTTGGCAGCAATAAGACAGGCTGCCCCCGCAGTAAATCCTATGACGACTGAATGTGAAATAAAATTTACCAGAGAGCCAAGTCGAACCAGCCCCATAACCAGTTGCATAATGCCGACCATAAAGGCGAGGGTGATTGCCAGTGAAATATATTCCGGGCTACCGGGTGCTGCAAGTGTGCTCAGCGAAGAAAACATAACGATTGACGCTGCGGTTGTCGGGCCGGACACAAGATGCCAGGACGAACCGAAAAGCGCTGCAATAATCGCTGGAATCATACTGGTATACAGGCCGTACTCTGGAGGCATGCCGGCTATCGCTGCAAATGCTACACCCTGTGGCAATACTATGGCAGCACCAGTGATGCCTGCCATGATATCGGCCTTGACCATGTCAGGTGTCAGGTTTCTGCCCCAACGCATGAAGGGCAGCATTTTGATAAAACGAGCTTTAAGATCCATGTTGGTCGTCGGTTTACTATGAGTTATGTTTGCAATTGCTGCGAATTAGCTTAAATATTACAGAGCAATCTACCTAAGCCGGCAATCTCTCTTAGCCTAGAGAAAAAATTTCTATTGACTGGTTTTGTTAGCTGTCCGCAACGGGCTAATATACCGGTAGAAGTAGCGCTCGGATAGCGGTTAAATTCAATGTTGGCATTAATGTGACTTATACCCTTTGAAACAGTATGTGATTCGATTTATAGATTACTTTACGCAATCTTTCAGGATAATTTTTGTCATATTTTCACCATCAAATTCAATGTATTTTTAATTCGGAAAAATTCTGAGTCATTTGCCCAGCTGATGGGGGTTGATCAAAACCCAGTATCGATTTAATAAAACTCAAATTCATAAGTCAATGCATCCGTTCCAGGGTCGATGATCTCAAGTCGAAACTGCACCGGCGAATTACTCTCAGCTGAATTCTGATTATTGTTGTGCTGCAGATATTCTGCAGGATCAAAAACACGATTAGCAATGAGCTCACCCTTGATATCAAACAGGCTCACCAGCATACGCGGCAATCGTTGTGGGAATGGAGCCTGGTTAACAAATGAACCTGTCACCATAAGTGCGTTCGATGTAACTGGGTGAGTAAATACATTGCGCTCCAGTAACTTTATCTGTTGAATACTTGAAAACAGTGATCTTCCACAGGGGACCAGTTCGCACAGCGTTAGTACCTGATGCTGGAACTGAGGAGCTTTGATGAGTTTATAGCGCTGATAGTAGACAGTCTGGGAGATGCTCAAAACAATAAGAATAAGAATGCCAATAAACCAGAGGAAGGGTGCATAATATGACAGGCTATTGCGTTTATAGCCGTACATAGCTTCGTGAAGACTGAGTTCTGATTCAGGTTGTTTGTAATTTGCCCGAAGGTTTAGATCATCATCTTTCTGGACACCATCTAACGGTCTCATCGATGTTGAGGTTGACTGATAGTTTGCAGGTAACACACCTTCAAAGCTCTTCAACGACTGTAAGGCATTAAATATCATGCCGCACTGGCTGCATTTTGCTCGACCTAGAGCGGCCTGCAATTGTTCGTCAGTAATCCGATAATGCGAACGGCAATGCGGGCAGCTGGTTTCCATAATGTCGCCGAGATGGATTTTTTTAGGCATACAATCGGGTTCCCGTTACCCTGACCCAACCGTCACTAGCGATTGTCGGATCAAGTTTAAAAAATACTTGATAAGCTGATTGTATCGCATCTGTTTGTTGATCGAGAATGCCTGAAAGTAAAATTTTTCCACCTGGTTTTACCAGGGTCGCTAACTTTTCTGTTAATTTGACTAAAGGAGCAGTCAGTATATTTGCGATGAGCAAGTCTGCATCCGTAATTTTATACTGGTCAGGCAGAAACAGTGGGAACTGATCATCAGGAATATTATTCCGGTTTGCGTTCTGGCGACTGGCTTCGAGTGCCTGTGGATCGATATCAATTCCGATAACACGTTTGGCACCGAGTTTGAGTGCAGCGATGGCAAGTATGCCTGATCCGCATCCATAATCGACAACGGTTAGTTCGCCTAGATTATTTTCCGCAAGCCACGATAAACAGAGCGCCGTAGTAGGATGACCGCCTGTGCCGAATGCAATACCTGGATCCAGTATAATATTTGTCGCTTCAGGGTCTGGCGGTTTATGCCATCCGGGAACTATCCAGAGATTATCTGCACACTGGATTGGATAATAATGATCACGATAGGCCTGTATCCAGTCCTGATCATTTAGGCGGGTATGACGTAGGTTAGTTTGAAGATGCTGTGGTAGCCTTTCGCAAATCTGTTGGAATAGCTGTTCAGGATCGTTGCTGCTATCGAACATTCCGGTAACTATTGAAGTTTTCCAGAGCGGCATATGGCCTGGTAGGGGCTCGTAAATCGGTTCATCCCTGGCATCGGCCAGATTGATACTGATTGCGCCAAGATCGAAAAATAATTCCTCGATCGACTCTACTTCGGCAAGCTCACACTGGATACTGAATTGCCACCAGGCCATTTATCTATGCGGCCTAATTTAGCCCCAGCTTTTTTTCGAGGTAATGAATATTGGCTCCACCTTTAATAAAAGCTTCGTCGCCAAGGATTTGTTTTTGTAAATCGATATTGGTTTTAATGCCTTCTATTACAATTTCCGAGAGAGCTCCTGTCATTCTTGCGATGGCCGACTCACGGCTATTACCATATGTAATAAGCTTACCTATCATAGAGTCATAATAAGGCGGCACTGTATAGCCGTTATAAATGTGAGAATCCATGCGAACACCTGGACCGCCAGGGGCATGATAAAGTGTAATCTTACCTGGAGATGGCAGGAATGTTTTCGAATCTTCAGCGTTAATTCGACATTCGATGGCATGCCCATGAATTTCAATATCGGATTGTTGATAACGCAAGGGATTCCCAGCAGCAATCGATATCTGCTCCTTAATAATATCGACCCAGGTAATCATTTCGGTGACCGGGTGTTCAACCTGAACACGCGTATTCATTTCAATGAAATAAAATTCGCCGTTTTCGTAGAGAAACTCGAAGGTGCCGGCTCCTTCATAACCCATTTTTTTGCAGGCGCTTGCACAACGCTCTCCAATCATGGTGCGTTGTTCTGGAGTGATACCGGGTGCCGGTGCTTCTTCGACAACCTTTTGATGTCGCCGCTGCATTGAGCAATCGCGTTCACCAAGATGAATCGCATTACCATGTGAATCAGAAAGCACCTGTATTTCGATATGACGAGGAGATCCGAGGAATTTTTCCATGTAGACAATGTTATTATTAAATGCAGCACCGGCCTCAGAACGAGTCAGTTGAATCGATTCAATTAACTCATTTGCCGAATGCACGACTCGCATACCACGTCCGCCACCACCGCCGGCAGCTTTGATAATCACTGGATAACCGATTTTTTCGCCCAGTTCAAGGTTGCGTTTACTATCATCGTTGAGCGGACCATCCGAACCTGGCACTGTCGGTACACCAGCATCTTTCATCCCTTTGATGGCGGCAACCTTGTCACCCATGGTGCGGATTGAATCCGCACTCGGGCCGATAAACTTAAAACCACTCGAATCGACCTGTTCAGCAAATTCTGCATTCTCGGAGAGAAAACCATAGCCCGGATGTATGGCATCGGCATTGGTCAGTTCAGCGGCGCAGATTAATGCTGGAATATTCAAATAGCTCTCTAGAGAAGATGGTGGACCGACACAGACTGATTCATCTGCAAGCCTTACATGTTTCAAATCTCTATCTGCTGTCGAATGAACGGCGACGGTTTTAATGCCCATCTCGCGGCAGGCACGTAGTATCCGGAGTGCAATTTCGCCTCGGTTGGCAATAACAATTTTTTCAAACATGTCTGGATATTACTCGATTGTGAATAAGACCTGATCAAACTCAACCGGGCTGCCGTTTTCTACCATTATTGAAGTGATGACACCTGATTTGTCCGCTTCTATCTGATTCATCATTTTCATGGCTTCGATAATGCACAGAGTATCGCCAACGTTGATTTTCTGACCCTCGGTGACAAATGCTTCTGAAGTCGGTGATGCGGAAGCGTAAAAGGTGCCCACCATCGGAGATTTAATTTGATGACCACTGGAAGCTGGTTGAGCCGTCACTGGAATCGGTCCGGCGGCAGGTTGTACTGGAGTCGGAATATGTGCTGCAGGCATGGCAGAAACACTTTGAACTACTGTGGAAGAATGACGAGTGATACGAACTGATTCTTCTCCTTCGTGTATTTCGAGTTCGGCTATACCGGATTCTTCGAGTAATTCAATTAGCTTCTTGACTTTACGTATATCCATTCTTTATTTCTCTTTAGATTTGGATTGATAACATTATTGCTGACAGCAATAAGAGTACTAGCGCCACAATTATCGAGCTTGTGGGTATCCAGAAGATTAAGTTTTGGAACAGGAATGACCAGATTTATTGTCATATATTCGTGTGCTAACGGTGCCTGCCGATGAGTTATTGTTGTCGGGGCGGATTTTCACATAGAGGCAAGATGGAGTCCAGTTATAGTGTGTTTTTTACTAGATTGCCGAATTTAACGACATTGTCTTAATCTGGACTAGTTTATCGAGAGTAACTCGACAATTTTTTTACGTAATTGCGCTTCGGTTATCTCACCCGTGTGTGTGTAGGATAGTATTCGTTGCTGATTGATGATTGCGGTATGCGGCAGGTTTCCGTTTTTATTATTAAATGCGACGTTATACATGGGAATATTTGCACCGGCTATATAGGACGGATAGTTAATACTGTAGTCTGCCACGAAGTTTTCAACATTTTCGACACTGTCCAGCGCCAGTCCTGCAATCCTGACACTTTCGCTGAATTCTTGCTGAATTTTGATCAGAGCAGGAATTTCACGGCGGCAGGGTGCGCACCAGGGCGCCCAGAAATTTACAATTATGACAGGTTGTGTCCAGTCAGCGAGTTTACTTTGCTGCCCCTGTAGATCAGTAAATGGAACAGCCAAAAGAGTTGATTCTTTGTTTTCAGCATTTGCCGTTTCGACTGAGTCCATAGTCAATTGATATAGCCCAAAACCAGCAAATAACGAAACTGCTGCAACTAAAATCAGCAGACTGGATTCTCGCCTCTTCATCGATTAAGCCCTGATCAGGTTTACAGAGTTCCCAGGATATGCGCTGCAAATTCATCGCCGGACATTTCTCCTACGACTCTGCGATGTCGGATTTCCTGCCCCTGCTTGTCGAAAAACAATATTGCAGGAGGGCCGTAAATACCCAGAGAGCTCAAAAACTGTGTGTCAATGGCGTCATAGTCAGTCACATCAGACTGTATGGTATTTACATTCTTCAAAGATTTTAATACCTGCGGATGAGTAAAAGCATAGCGTTCCATTTCCTTACAGGATATACACCAGTCTGCATAAAAGTCGAGCATGGTGAAGCGCTGCTGCTCAACCGACTGTTTCAATGCCGCCTGTAATCCTTCTTCTCCCTTGATCTGGCGAAACTGAATATGACCGCTTTGCTCCGTTAAAGTACCAGCCGTAGTACTCGAAGCAAAACCATGTAGTGGTTGTAATAAATCCCGGCTACCGGACACAGCGCCGACCAGATATGCCGAACCATACAGCAATAAAATGATACCGATTCCCTTATTGAGTTTCTGCCAGCCGCTCGCGCCAGGAGGCTGAGTTTCAAGCGCACCCATGTAAATTGCCGAAGTTATCATCAGGGCTGCAATCAGACCCATAGTGATGGATACTGGAAGTACTCTTTCCATCAGCCAGATTGCCACAGCTAGCAAAGCAATGCCGAAAAATGATTTGACCGCATCCATCCAGGCGCCAGCGCGAGGCAGAAGTTGACCTGCCGAAGTACCTATTGCCAGCAACGGAGTACCCATACCCAGTCCCAGTGCGAACAATGCCAGTCCACCAAGCTGCCAGTCCTGCGACTGCGAAATAAATATTAACGCGCCGACAAGCGGAGCAGTGATGCAGGGACCAACAATAATGGCGGAAAATAACCCCATCAGACCGACTCCAATCATGGTGCCGCCCTGTTGGTTATTGCTGATGGCAGTTAGTCGACTCTGAATCGCAGCAGGCATCTGTATATCGTAAAAACCGAACATCGAAAGCGCAAGCAATACGAAGATCGCCGCAAATATACCGAGAATAACAGGGTCCTGGAACCAGACCTGTATATTAAATTCGGCACCATAGTAACCGACAATGGCACCAGCAACGGCATAGGTAACTGCCATTGATAACACATAGATCAACGATAGCGAAAAAGCTTTTGTTGTTGTAATGTCGTCACCCTGCCCGGCGATAATACTGGATAGAATCGGAATCATCGGAAATACGCAGGGCGTAAAGGTGAGGCCGATACCGGCAATATAGAACAACAGAATGCTCCACAGACTCGCATTTTCTAACAGTCCAGCAAATCGGTCCTGCTCTGTTTGAGGTTGCACGGATTCGGCAGATAAGTCGGTGGGTTCACTGATACTGGCGTTTATTGCTGCTGTGACTTTACCGCCGGTTTCGATCTGGTCCGTAATCGTTATCAGGCCGTTGCTCGCTACACGTAAATATTTGGTGATAGGGGGGTAACAGATTCTATCTTCGACACATCCCTGATACTGGTAAGACAGGCTATAGGTTTCGCTTGCCCTGGCTGCGGAAACAACCGGAATCGATACCTTTAACAAATCGTGAAAGACTTCGGTGTCACCGAGAAATTCATCTTTTTTCGACTCACCGCGCGGTACATTGATTGTAGACAGAGTATGCCCACTACCATCAACAAGCTGGATACTAACTTTATCTCTGTAAAGATAGGTGTTTTCTGCAATCAGAATCTCAGACTTAATGGTATTGTCATTGCCCAGCGTTGCCGAAAGTATGAATGCTTCATCCGGGTGTGGAATTTCGTCGTCATCGGCGAGGCCGATATCTTCTCCGAGGTTTTGCAGAATACTGAGTGCACTGCTACTGTCAGTAGATTCGAGATTAAGATTAGAAGTATTATCCTGATCCGAAGACCCTGTGGCATCCGCCAGCAATGCCTGTAAAGTCGCAGCCCTGTCTTCTTCATCCGGTTGTGGTGAGGGAACGTAAGCAACCGGCATTATCTTCGCAGAAGAGGTGGTATCAACCATCAGAGTCTGTTGCAGAGGGGGGTAGCAAATGCCGATGTCGGCGCATCCCTGACCACTACTGCGAACTTTTAATATATGCGAAGATGCTGCGTTCCTGACAATCGGCAGGGTTATCTTTACCGCGTGTCGGTAGACTTCCATATCACCGAAGAATTCATCGTGCTTGATTTTGCCGTCTGGAATGATCGCTGTATCAAAACTGGCGCCGTCGCTTTCTACCTGAAAATCAAAGCGCTGCCGATACATATAATAGCCCTCGGCAATCTGGTACTCGGCTACCAGGCTATCGTTTTCCATCCGGGCGGTTAGTGCGAAAGCTATTTCCGGTGCTAGCAGTTCATCGTCCTGCGCCAATCCGGGCAGGTTTACAAGACCCATAAGTGCTACCAGTGATAGCAAGATTAGATTTATTTGTTTCATTTTTTGATTACTGTTGATCGACAGGCCTTAGAGTGTATTTTGCGCAAAATGTTTACATAACTGACGAGATAATTCTCTACCCATAATTGGCATATTGAGTCATCAGGGCTTTAAACAATGGTATGCTGATCATATATAGTGGTTATTAACGCATTATTAAGGCCTGATATTCTGGAAAATGTATCTCTGGTCACGATATTGCGCGCACATTTTATGCATGAGGCCCGCATGTTTCCAGTTTTAACGCTGATATTTTTAGTAGTCCCCGTTGTCGAGATATTCCTGCTGATCCAGGTTGGGCAGGTGATAGGTGCCTGGTGGACAGTCGGTCTAGTGGTTTTGACTGCGATAATCGGAGTTCGGTTGCTTAAAATTCAGGGAATTTCTACCTTGATGCGTGCTCAGGAAAAAATGCAATCGGGCAATATGCCTGCGCAGGAAATGCTTGAAGGCATTGGGTTGATTGTTGCCGGGGCCTTTTTATTAACGCCTGGATTTTTTACCGATGGTGTTGGTTTCTGTTTGTTGATTCCGCCGATTCGGCGCGCATTAGTCGGTGCTATCGTCGCAAGAATGACCGTGTCTGGACAGTTTGTATCTATGCATGGTGCGCCGGGGCATCAACCACAAAATGATTCCAATGTGATTGATGGAGTAAATTATAAGCGGGAAGATTAACGACTGTTGCGGTCGCGCAGCAAAAATTGCGCCATAATAAGTAGAAAAAGAGATGCAGCGAGCACCATCGAGCCGATGGCGTTCACCTCTGGCGTGATGCCCCTGCGAATTGAGGAGAAAATGTAAACCGGCAGGGTGGTGTTCGCGCCAGCGACAAAAAACGAAATAATAAAATCGTCAAAACTGAAGGTGAAACTGAGTAGAAACCCAGCCAGGATGGCTGGATAAATCTGCGGTAGTGTAACCTGAAAGAAAGTGCGCCAGGGTGTCGCGTATAAATCCATCGATGCTTCAATCAGGGCGCGATCCATACCGGCAATGCGAGCACGAACCAGAATAATAACTAGCGACATGGTAAATAGAGTGTGCGCTGCTATCACCGATGCATAGCCCATTTGCAGTTTGGGCGGTTTAACGCCTTCAGGCCATATCGAAGCGATTACCGGGTTGACGAAGTCAAACACTGTAACCAGGGCCACCAGCGTGGCTATGCCGATGACAATACCCGGAATCATCACGGATATGTAAATCAGGCTGTCGAACAGGACTCGCATCTTGCCTTTCAGGCGTTGCAGTGCGAGTGCGGCTGTAGTGCCGATAAAGCTGGACAAAACAGCAACAGAAAAAGCGATAATCAGACTGGTGACAAAAGCGTCGCCGACGAAGGGATTAGACAGTGCTTTTCCATACCATTGCACCGACAGGCCTCTGAGCTCACTGGCGTGTCGCCCTGCATTGAAACTGAATAGCACGATGATGCCAATCGGTACATAGAGAAATAAAAACACGGCAATGGCGTAAATTCGCATAATTGTTATTCTCGAATTACATCAGCGAGACATCGCGGCCAGTTTTACCACCCAAAGTCAGCTTCATATACAGGCTAACTGTGATTAACATGATAACCACGAGGGTAACCGAAACAGCTGCGCCGAAGGGCCAGTTGCGAGATTGCAGGAATAAATCGACCAGTGCGTTGCCGATAAAAAATACCTTGCCACCACCGAGGAAGGCCGGTATTAAAAATTCTCCCATCAGCAGGATGAAAACCAGCATACAACCCGTTGCGATTCCAGGCATGGACAGGGGTAGCGTAATCTGCATAAAAGTTTTAACAGGCGATCCGCCAAGGTCGCTGGAGGCCTCCAGCAAGTTTTTGTCGAGTTTTTCCAGAGAAACAAAAATAGGGAATACCATCAAAGGCAAATAGCCATAGACGATGCCCACCAGCACGGCGCCTGGTGTGTTAATGAGTCGAACGCCTTCGATACCGATAAATTCAAGTAGCGTCGGTATACCGCGTCCTCCGAGAATAAATATCCATGCGTAGGTACGAACCAACAGGCTTGTCCAGAAGGGTACTATGACCAGCACGAGTAGTATTAGCTTATAGCGTCGACTCACCCTGATGGCGAGGAAATAAGCCAGTGGATAAGCTACCATCAGGCTGAGTAGTGTACCCGCAGGCGCGATCAGCATGGTATTTTGAAATGCTTTCAGACGCGAAGGCAGGTTGGCGTATTGTTCCAGCGTAAAGCCACCAGCGTAACCACCTACAGCGGCGCGTTCGCCAAAACTGAAAACCAGGATAACGATGAGAGGGAAAATCAGCATAAACACAAACCACAAGCTAGCCGGTGTCAACAGTGTGGCGGTTAGCCAGTGGTTTGATCTACTGCTGTCTCTCATCGCTATCCGTATTTTACCACGTTGCTGGTATTAAGCGGACTTGAAGCGTGCTATGACTTCGGCGCGAATCGGGTCGGTCAGGGTCTGTGCCGCGCCGAATTCGAGGCCGTTCATCAGATCAACTGCTGGATGCAGGATAGGGTCGTTACCCAGCGAGTCTGGTTGCAACGCTATGGCTCGCGCGTCGGTTGGCGCATAGCCGTGAACTGTCGCGTCACGAGCCTGAATATAAGGATCCTGCATGTAGTTGATAAATGCATAAGCCGCGTTCAGGTGTGGTGCTTCCTTTGGTATGGCATAGAAATCCGACCAGATTTCGCCACCATCGGTAGCGATCACATAGTCCATTTCCGGCAGATCGTTTTTCAACTGTGTACCGTCACCGTTCCAGCAAATAGACATCCAGGCGTCGCTGCTACGCATGCCAGGCTGATAATCCGAAGTAATCGCGAACAGGTGTGGCTTGGACTTGATCAATAGTTTCTCGGCTTCGTCCAGTTCTTTCGCATCGATAGAATTGAATGAGTAACCCAGCGCACATAGCGCTGCACCGATAGTAGTCAACTGATAATCGTGCACGATGGTGTGGCCGGAACCTGCGCCCATAGTGACATCGAAGAAGTCTTTCCACGACTTTGGAGCACTCTTAATCTTCTTGGGGTTAACGATAAAACCAGTGGTGCCCCAGTTCTTCGGTACACAATAAACCTTACCGTTGACGGTTGCGGGACCGGCG
>JAAEOZ010000445.1 GCA_024222685.1 Gammaproteobacteria bacterium
ATCGGCCTGTTGCCTGCTGATGACTTCCTGTCTAATCGCATTCTTCGCCATATATCGAATCATGCTGGCACCGTAACCAGATTCATTATAGCTATCATTTATCACAGGAATGCCCTGTACACGAACGGCGTTAAAACCGGCCTGGCGGAGTAAAGGGTTTAACAGAGGTGGCAGGTTAGGGCTCGAAACAGTCGAATCCCAGGCATCGGCCATCACCCTGGTGAGTGCATAGTCCGGGCTATTGATTACCAGGCCATGCCAGTCGGTCTCGATTATGCCGATACGACCACCGGGCTTTAATACACGATACAGTTCTCGAATAGCTGCTTCAACATCATCGACATAAAGCAGGGTTTGAATACAGCTGGCAGCATCGAAGCTGTCGGCTTCAAAATCGAGCCCGGTTATATTGCCCTGATACAGTTTGACATTCCCCAGTGCATCACAACGATTTGCTGCAAGTTCCAGCATGCTCTGGCTTTGGTCGACCCCGCTTACCTGCCCGGATTGACCTACCTGCGCGGATATTAATTCTGTCAGTAAACCTGTTCCGCAACCGGCGTCCAGAGCGGAATCTCCAGCTTTAAGCACCAGTGCTTTTATCGTCAGTAGACGCTGATTGACAATTTCCGGATCGAGGTAACTGCGATCGGTATCACGCGCAGCAGCGGCATCAAAGTTGACCATTCTTTAAACTCAACTCTAATCCCATCTGATAATACTGAGAGGCTTTGTCGTTTTCCTTTAAATGTTGTTGAAATAATTCCGCTAGTGCGAGACAACAGGCCGGTGTCGGTCGTATACCGATGCTGGCTTCAAGATAACCCTGGGCTTTGCCCCAGAGACGGGCACGGACACATATTCTACCCAGCGCCAGAAGCAGATACTCGTTCTGACTGTAGTCATTCAACCATTTCTCCACCTGCTTTAACTGAGCATTCACATCACTGACATTCAATTCGCCATAGACATCGATTAGCTCGTTATCCCAGTTATTGTCGAGCGATTTGACGATCAGATTATCGGTGCCACTGATGGTGACCCCGGCTTTTTTGATTAACCCGAAGTAATACAATAAAAGTTCAGGTTCTGTCTGTCGTGAACGCGGAATTTTATACCAGGCTTTTTCCAGCGCTGCCGAATCTTCGCCAGCTGCGACCTGGGCGAGCATACCCTTGTAAGCATTAGCTTCCATTTTTTTCAGCTTGCGTTCGGAGATCAGATTCTTCTTGCGTACTTCTGGCAACATATCTACCAGCGGTTGCCAGTCCTCCAGCTGGTAATAGACACGAGCCAGTAGCATAGCGATATAGGCATGCCTTGGAGCAATACTGCGCAAATGCGTTAATGTTGCCAGGGACTGCTCGATTTGCTGATGTGACAATTGTAGTTCGGCCTGAGTGACTCCTATAGCAATTTCAGCCTGTGGCTGAGATTCGTGAGCCGCCTTAAGATAGCTATCGCGCTCGTCATGCTTTCCCTGCAATTGTGCCGCACGGGCGGCAGCGAGATAATGTAGCAGCGGGTTTTCGCTAAATTCCACCAGTTTTATTAAATTCGTTTCTGCCTGTTCAAAACGCCCTTCGGCAAGATCAATTAAACCCTGATTGAGCAGCTTGCGACTTTTCTCGAAACGACGACTCTTCGACTGGCGCTTCATCGAATCGGGCAAACGCCAGATACTGCGCAAAACCTTCCAGCCAATATATGCCACAATGACTGCAGCTATTACTGCCACGAAGGCAAATGCCAGGCTGGTTTCGATAGTAAAGTCGGCATATTTGACGAGTACAAATCCAGGATCATTCTGAACCAGCAAAACTGCTCCGAGTACGATAATAATCAGCAGTAGAATGCTCATGATAAGCTTAAACATTGTCGCCATCTCCGCTGCCTGAATCCTGCTCGGCGTCTTCGCGTTTAGTAATTATTTTCCTTAGCATCTCCAGCGAGCCGTTGATATCGGGTTTCTCTGGCTTGATTTCGGCCTGTTGCAGGGCCTGTAACTGTGAATAAAAGTCGTGGTTGGCAGCATCGTCGAGATTATAAAATTGCTTGAAGAGTTCTATATTTTCCTTCATCAGGCGTTTATATTGAAAAGCATCACGCTCGAGCACAGCCCATCGAGTCAGTTTCAAATTATCTTCGAGTTTTTCGCCTACATTGATAATTAAGGCTTCGGTTTTTGTTGGCGCCATATCAACATCGCGTTTTACGCTGACTAGTGATCCAAAGAAATCTGAAACGCGTTCCTGCAGGCTTAAATCTATGCCGTCATTTGCCTCTAGTCCGGGCTCTACTGCAGGCTGTACCTTAAAGCCAGCAATCAGACTGCGAACCTGCTGCCCCAGTTGCGCCAGTGTCAGTGTCATGCCGACCAGATCGGCACGACGACGCGTTTTCAGCTCGGCGATTTCATCGCTGATTTTGACGCGCACCGGCAGCAAACCCATATCTCCTGTGGTTGCTATGCGATCGCTTGCGGCCTGCAGGGTTATTGCCGCGCCTTCAAAATCGTTTTCCAGTATCAGTTTATGCTGTGCTATCCGCATCAGGTATTCGACTTCAGCGAGCTGCCAGCCATTTTCATCACGGCCGAAAAGTTCGTATAACTTTTCGGTGGACCCCTGCATTTCCTGCTGATGCTTGTGTAGTTGTTCGAGACGGCCGAGCAAATCAGTGAGCCCGGATTCCAGTGGGCGCAGCTTTGACTGCAGCTGATTGCTCTCCGCCTTATTGGCGACCTGTTGCTTAAGTGATTCGAAAGCGGCCAGTTTCCCGGCTTCAGTTTTCTGTTGCAGTTGCCAGTAATAGGCGGCCGCAGCAATCAGACCGACGATTAGAAGAAAGTTGAATACACCGAACCAGGGAAAACTCCGACGCGCCTTAGGCGATGCCTTTTCTGATTTTTTTTCGGGTGGACTTTCAGCAGCTTCATCAGATTTACCGTCTCCGGTGTCATTTTGCGGTGATTCTGCAATGTCTTTAGCTGTTGCTTCTGCATCGGTTTGTGCAGCGTCTGTGGCTTCAACGGAATCCTCCGTTGGCTTTTCTGGTTTATCACTCATAAATGATTAGTTGTTCCGAGCCCAGTCACGAATCGCCTGATGTATTCCTGCATCGCTCGCTTTTCGGGCAATAATAATGTCTGCATTATGTCCTAGATTAACTGCTGATTCACGCATTCTTTCGCTGATCAGTAACCATGGGCGACCTGACAATTTCGCCAGAGTGCTTTCGTCTAGCATAGCCGTGAGATTGTGCATACCTTCACTACTGGTAAAAATCGCCAGAGAAGGAAATTCTGTAGCACATAGCCTGGTAAAGTCATCGCTTTGATAGTCCGGCATCTTACGTCTATAGACTTCACAGTGATCGACTCTTGCGCCACGATCCTGCAGCGTGTCGCCTAACAGTGTTCGCCCCTGCTGGCCGCGAAAAATTAAAATATTCTTCGCTTCGACATCATTCAGGGCTGCACTCGAAAGCAGGCCATCGCTATCATATGGCTCACCTTTTATGATTTGCCGATCGGGGTTATGCAGTTTTTTTGCCAGCGCGCGAAATGTGCCTTCTCCAATTACGGCGAGTTGCACATCCTCTGCCAATTGGCTGCCATGCAGATAATGAAATGCACCGTCGACCGCGTTTCGGCTGACGAAAATCAATATTTGATACTCGTTGATTCTATCGATTAGATTGAGATGAAATTCGGTCGGCTCGATGCTTCCAATCTCAATCGTCGGGAAGCACAATACCCGCGCACCGTCAGCCTCGAGTAGTCGCTTCAAATCAGCCTGCTGATGTGATGGACGTGTATTTAGTATACAAAGACCCTGTAATACGCCCGATGAAATTGCCGTCATCAAACCTGAATACTGGCCAGAATTTTATCGGCGCCCTGCGCAATCAGGGTTTCGGCGAGCTTGATGCCGAGATTTTCGGCCTGGTCTGCCTCTCCCCGAATGTCGGCTCGTAAAATCACACTGCCATCGGGCTCTCCAACCAGTCCGCGTAGATAAATCTGCTCCCCCTGAAAAATCGCATGACCGGCAATCGGTACCTGACAGCCACCGTTCAGAGTTTTATTTAAGGCACGCTCGGCGCTAACCAGTGTGGTTGTTGGACTATCGCCAAGAGGCTCGAGTAATTGGCTAACAGCACTATCATTACAGCGTGTCTCTATGCCAAGCACGCCCTGGCCGATTGCAGGCAGGCAGATTTCAGGTTCGATCGGTGTCTTGATCCGATCTTCGAACCCCAGACGGATCAGCCCGGCGCTGGCGAGTATGATGGCGTCAAATTCGCCTTCATCCAGTTTGCGTAACCGAGTATTAACGTTACCTCGCAGCCAGTCGATTCTGAGGTGTGGATAGCGTTGCCGAATCTGAGTCTGTCGACGTAGGCTGGAAGTGCCGACCAGTGTTCCTTCAGGCATATCCTCAAGACAGCCGTAGCGGTTAGACACAAAAGCATCGCGCGGGTCTTCGCGTTGCATGATGAGCCCAAGTTCGAGCCCATCTGGGAAATTGACCGGTACGTCTTTCATCGAATGGACCGCGATATCGGCAATTCCCTCAAGTATGCCGACTTCCAGTTCCTTGACAAACAGGCCCTTACCGCCGACTTTTGCCAGCGGCGCGTCGAGCAGTTTGTCACCGCGGGTTTTCATCTGTACCAACGACACCTTTAGCTGCGGATAGAGCTCCGTCAATTGCCGCGAGACTTCTTCAGCCTGCCACAAAGCCAGTGGGCTGCTTCGGGTTGCGATTCGTAATTCAGTCAATTCGGTTTGCATCTCTGCATTAAACTCCCGGGAAGATTGCATAAATTATAAATTCTTAATAATCTTACGTATAGAAGGCAGGTGTCGTCGGCTGATTTCGAGTGTGTCGTCGATTTCGTTAAAGCGCACATACTGACCATCGTCCTGTGCCCGCATTCCGGCGAGAAACCTCAGATTGATCAGCGCGTTGCGGTGAATGCGTACGAATCTATCGCCAAATTCTTTTTCCAGATTCTTCAGAGCGTCTTCAATCAGTACCTCGCCATCTCGGTGACGTACAGTGACATACTTCTGGTCGGCCTGGAAATAGTAAATGTCTTCTATCTTGACGAGGATCAAATTGCCGCGCACGCGCGCGCAGATATGCTGGCGTGCTTCTATTCCCGAAAGCACTTCTCCGGTTTGCTCGGATTGAGCCCTGGTCGGCTTTTGCGCAGCTTGCAGTGCCGACAGCAGATGATCTTTCTTAACCGGTTTGAGCAGGTAATCGACTGCGTGAGTCTTGAAAGCCTCCAGCGCATGATCGCTATAAGCCGTAGTAAAAATGACTGCTGGTGGTTGTTTGAGTTCGGATAGATGCAGTGCCGCCTGTATACCGTCCAGTCCGGGCATTCGTATGTCCATTAGTACAATGTCGACCTGGCTTGATGTGGTCACCTCTATGGCTTTTTGTCCATTATCCGCCTGCCCGGCGACTTCATAACCATCAAGACTCGAAATCATGCGCAAGAGACGATCACGAGCCGGTTTTTCGTCATCTACAATGAGTACTTTCATGTTTTATTCTCCTCTTCCATGGCGTAGGGTAACAACAGTGTCACGGTGAACTGCTCGTCTATTTCACTCTGCTTCAGGCTGGCTGCAGCGTCAAAGGCCAGATGCAGTCGTTCACGAATATTGTCTACTGCCATCTGGTTGCCCTTGCGATGTTGCACACTACGGTCTTCGAGCACAGGGTTAACAATACTTAACTCGACAAAGCCTTCAAGGCAGGCTATTCGAATCTGGATAGTGCCGCCTTCGTAAATTGGCTCTATACCGTGATAGATAGCATTCTCCACCAAAGGTTGCAAGGTCAGAGCAGGCAGGTTCAATTCAGGAACCGGTGCTGGTATCTGCCAGTCGATGTTCAGGCGCTCTCCGAGTCGTAATGATTCCAGCTCGATATAACTTCGGGTTAAAGTCAGCTCCTGCTGCAGACTGACACTGGCTTCGGCGGCCAGGCTGGCACGGAACAAATC